>CAZEZQ010000167.1:0-7110 GCA_964516245.1 uncultured bacterium
AAGCAAGCGTATGGGCGGTGTTAACACCCACACGCTTGAATCATTATTGTGGTATGGCGATGCTGAATCAATAGAAGGTCATGAATACTCGTTTTTATTTACAATGTGATGTTGCCGAAATCGGATAGGCGTCGCAGCACCTCAATGCGCTCGGCAACTTCTTTGGGGGTAACCGCCCCCAAACGATTGAGGCTGAAATCTTCCACAGTGAACGAGGCCATCACGGTCCCCACCACAGCCGATTGCCGCAATGAGAGTTCGCTGGTATCTCCCAATTTGCCCAGATACCCCATCATGCCTCCGGCGAAGGTATCGCCTGCCCCAGTCGGGTCTTTGGCGGTTCGTAGTGGAATAGCCGAGACGGAGAAAATGTTGTCTTTTGTGAATACCATAGCGCCGTGGCTGCCCTTTTTGATGATCACAATTTCAGGGCCCATTTCCAATAGGTCGTCAGCGGCATGCAATACGCTGGATTTACCCGTCAGCAAGGCCGCTTCACCGTCGTTGACGAATAGCATAGTGACTCGTTTGATTACTTCGTCTAATTCTTTGCGCGTATTGTTGATCCACAGGTTCATGGTATCCATTCCCACAACGGGCTTGCCCTTCAGCTGCTCCAATACATTGAGCTGCAACTGGGGGTGAATGTTCCCAAGAAACACGAAGGGCACATTGGCGTATTTATCGGTAATTTTGGGAGAAAATTGTTCAAATACACCCAATTGGGTGTCTTCGGTGATAGCCTCGTTCATATCGCCTTCATAATAACCTTTCCAATGAAAGGTTTTGCCCTTGGTTTTCTCGAGCAGGGTGGTGTCAACCCCTTTTGATTTTAGGGTATCTTCGTGTTCTTGAGGAAAATCTTCGCCAACCACGCCTACTACAGCGGGTTTGCAATAATGGCTGGCAGAGGTAGAAGCATATACTGCTGTCCCTCCCAATACCCGGTCCACTTCACCAAACGGTGTACGAACAGAGTCTAAAGCCACAGAACCAACAATTAATAAATTTGAATCAACCATGCATATCTCCTTTGTATGAATAGATTTGATAATAGAAAGGTACAACTAAAATAAATAGGGAAACAGAATGTATGCCTATATAATGCGTTTCTCCATGCGGTCACCGCTGTTTTTTCTGATAAAATCGTTCATGCGGCTTGTAACATGTGGATCGAATGGGAATGTGAAACGCAATTGTTGTTATGATAAGCTGATTCTCAGTTCTCTAAAGGGATAGAGAAAGTGCCTGTAAATGAAAATAAAATGCTTGAATTGATTTTAATGTATTCCATTCTATTGAAATTTGTGCTACTACATAATATAAAGAAATTAGCACCGGGTAGGTTGTATAGGTTTTATGGCAGATCAAGGTACCACCCATAGGTTTCGCTTTGAAGAACTGGAAAATAGAGACCGTTTGTTTCAAGAAGCAATCGAAGTAGCAGACGCGGTTCCATATTACCAGGATTATTTAAAAAACCAATATGAATACGTGCAGCCAGGCATTCAAGAATTAATTGGTTATTCAGCAGATGAATTTACACCTGAATTGTGGGAAAAAATCACAAAAGAAATAATATTATTGGGTGATTTAAAAGGCTTGTCGCTCGAAGAAGCGGTTCAAAAATCGCGTGGCCAAGAGGGTGTAAGCTGGCGGGCCGATTATCGCATTCTCACCAAAGAGGGCCAAGAACGGTGGTTGTCCAATGCGGCGGTGCAGGTAAGGGATGATGACGGGAAAGTAGTTGGTTCATTGGGAATTTTGCAGGATATCACTGAGAGAAAATCATTGGAAAACCAATTGAGGCACTCGCAAAAAATGGAAGCCATTGGACAACTGGCGGGCGGAATTGCGCATAATATCAATAACTTGCTAACCGGTGTTATGGGCAATTTAAGTTTGGCTCGTGAAAAGGCGCCGAAAGATATTCAACATTATTTAGATAATGTGAATAAAGCGGCCAACCGTGCTGCCGATTTGGTTCGGGAACTGCTCGCCTTTAGCCGAAAATCCCATGTGGATTTGGAGCCGGTGAACTTAAACTATACCATGCAAGAAGTCTATCAATTGATTCGGGATACATTCGACCGGCGTATTGAGGTCGTGTTGGACCTGGCGGAAAATTTGCCTTATGTGTATGCCGATTCGGCCCAACTGTATACCGTGCTGATGAACTTAAGCATAAACGCCCGCGATGCTTTGGAAAAAGTGATTCACAGCGGTGAGCGCCAAGACGAAATCTATAAAATTGTATTAAAAACCGGTACCCACCATGTGGATGAAGAGTTTCGTAAAACTCATTCAACTCTGAATGTGGAACATTGTGTGGTGGTAAGTATTTCAGACAATGGGTGCGGGATGAACCCCGATACCCAAAAGCATATCTTTGAACCATTTTATACCACCAAACCGGCAGTTGGCACTGGCCTGGGGCTTGCCAGTGCGTTTGGCATTATTGAACAACACAATGGTTGGATTGATTTTAGTTCAACCGAGGGGAAAGGAACAACGTTTAACCTCTATCTTCCCGCATATCAGCAAGAGATTAATAGAACTTCGCGGCAAGAAGATGTAATTCACGAAATTTCCCGTGGAACGGAAACAATCTTATTGGTTGATGACGAAGAGATGGTGATTAATGTAGGCACTGAAATTTTGGAAAACTATGGGTATAAAGTTCTTACCGCCAAAAATGGAGTTGAAGCGTTACACCAATTTCGCCAATTTGAAAAAGAGATCGATTTAATCATTCTAGACCTTTCAATGCCTCAAATGTCAGGCGCTGAATTTTTAAAGCGGATACATTCTGAAAATAAACCCGTGAAGGTGATTATTAGCAGCGGTCACGCGCAAGGCTATCAACCCAATACTCTCGAACGTTTGGGAGTTTCAGAAGTGGTGGTGAAACCTTATCTGCCAAATGACTTGCTTTTGAAAGTCAGGGAGATTTTAGACAAAAACTGACTATTCAACATAGCGTATTCTTGAAATAAACCATTTTTGATTAAGGAGGGAAACTTATCATGCTCAACTCTAGAAGCTTATATTTGAATCTCAGGTGGATGACCATTTTTTCTGTTCTTTTTTGCGCGAATGTACATGCAAAATTGATCACCCTTCATTTGGATTTATCAAATTCACAAATCTCATTTGCCGCTGAGGAGTTGGAACAAACACTTCTCAACAAAGATCATCAGATTAAACGAACAGTACTCACACCAATGGATTTTTCAGAAGAAGGTATTCATATTGTTTTGTGTTTAATGTCAGACGAAGAAGCCATGAAACAACTTCAATCTCTAGATGAAGCAAAACCATCCGGTTTATCAAGCGAAGGGTTCAGCATTCGAATGGCCGAACACAATGGCCAGACCTCATATTGGGGGATCGGCGCGGAGTCTGCCGGAAGCATGTATGGCGGGTTGGAACTGGAAGAAATGATTCGCGTTGGCGGCTTGGATGCGGTAGAAGAAGTGAAACAAAACCCCTATATGCAATTGCGGGGGACCAAGTTCAATATCCCACTGGATGTGCGGACACCAAGTTATAGCGATGTGAGCGATGCGGCGCAGAACAACATCGGTGAGATGTGGAGTTTTGAGTTTTGGAAGGATTATATCGATCATTTGGCACGTTTTCGTTATAACTTTGTCTCATTATGGAGCCTGCACCCGTTCCCTTCGTTGGTGAAAGTGCCGGAATATCCCGATGTGGCGCTCGATGATGTGAAGCGCTCGACCGTGCAGTGGGACGAGCATTACACATTAGAAGGGAGAGACTTCGACCGGCCGGAAATTTTGAACAATGTAGAAACGCTGAAGAAGATGTCCATCGAAGAGAAAATCGAATTTTGGCGCAGGGTGATGCGCTATGGCAAAGAGCGCAATATCGATTTTTATTTCATCACCTGGAACATCTTTGTTTACGGCACCGAAGGAAAATACGGCATCACTGATGATATCGGTAATGAAACCACGATTGATTATTTTCGCCAAAGCGTGAAGCAGATGTTTTTAACGTACCCCGATTTGAAAGGGATTGGACTTACAACCGGCGAAAACATGCCCGGCGCGAGTTTTCAAGAAAAAGAAGAATGGGCCTTTCAAACCTATGCCCAGGGGGTGATGGACGCGGTAAAAGAACTGCCGAAGCGCGAAATCACTTTTGTGCACCGGCAGCATCAAACCGGCGCGCAGGATATCGCGAAAATCTTCAAACCATTAATCGAACATGAGAATGTCGATTTCATTTTTAGTTTCAAATACGCCAAAGCGCATGTGTTTAGCTCTACCATACAGCCCTATCATCGCGGCTTCGTGCAAGACATCGGCGAATTGGAAACCATTTGGACTTTGCGCAACGACGACGCCTACCGCTTCCGCTGGGGGGCGCCCGATTTCGTGCGCGAGTTTATCGGCAATATCCCTTATGAGGTTTCACGCGGTTTTTATTACGGTTCAGATCAATACATTTGGGGCCGTGAGTTTATGAGCCTGATGCCTGAAGACCCCCGGCAAATCGAACTGGCCAAGCATTGGTATCATTGGCTGATTTGGGGCCGCTTGGGCTATAACCCGAATGTGGATAACGGCCGCTTTGTAAATATCTTGGATCAACGCTACCCCCAAGTTTCGGGAGAGGAATTGTTTGGCGCCTGGCAAATGGCTTCGATGGCCTACCCCAAAGTGACTGGCTTCCATTGGGGCTCGCTCGATTTTCGATGGTATATCGAAGCCTGCCAAAGCCGTCCCGGCCCGGCCAATACTGAGACTGGTTTTCATGATGTAAACCGGTTCATTACATTAGATCCACACCCGGGCACGGACAATATTTCGATCCCCGATTATGTGGAACAGATCGAAAAGGGTGAAGAACCAAAAGGAACCACACCGATTGAAGTCTCGCAACAGATTCACCGAAATGTGGATCAGTCATTGGAACGGATTGAAGAGATGAATCCGAAAGGGAATAAAGAACTCCGTTTGACTTTGGAAGACATTCGAGCGGTTTCGTTTATGGGCAAGTATTACGCGCACAAAATTCGAGGGGCGCTCGAATTGGCCTTGTATCGGGCCAACAACCAAGAAGCGCATCAGCAAAAAGCCATTGGCGAACTCAACCAGGCGGCGAAATATTGGCGCGCTTACTCGTCGGTGGCTTTGGGAATGTATCAAAACCCACTGTGGACCAACCGGGTGGGCTATTGCAACTATCGCGAAACCTATGGCTATGTTTTGGGTGATATCGAAACCGCCGGAGGTGAACCGGATATCGATTCAATGGCCGCCACACCGGGAGGAGATATTTTACCTGCTGATGATGCGAACCATCCATCCAATGATTTTGGGGAAACCTGGTGGGAATGGACCTACAACGCCCCGCAAGCGGGCCTCTATTTGTTGGAACTGCAATACACCATTCAACCGGGAGAGCACCCCTGCTCGGTCACCGTGAATGGCAATAACGCTGGAGAACTGATTTTGTGGAGCACAGGTGTTCAGGGCAACTGGGTATGGGACCGAAAAGCGGTGCATCTGAAGAAGGGTGAGAATACAATTTTGCTTCGCCCCACCGGTTCACCGAAAATCAACCACTTGAATGTATTGCTGGTAGGAAAATAAGAGATATACTGTACTTTCCTGCCAAATCAGGGCCCATAGCTCAGTTGGTTAGAGCTACCGGCTCATAACCGGTCGGTCGCTGGTTCGAGTCCAGCTGGGCCCATAATCCCTTCAGTTTGGCGTGAAGTGGCGAACTGTCCACAAAATGAAAATGGCCGGAGTCTTCGGCAATCTGATGGACATAGCCATACCAGGGGCCAAACGTCCCACCACAAAGATATTTCGCCAAGGGCTGCTCGATTGGTGGTTGAACCACCAGGCTTCCCCCAAGGAAATCAGGGAGTATTACGCAAAGCAGAAGCAGGTTAATCGTTACTAGAAAAGAAATCATTCTTTGTTTATCTTTAATCTCTGACACTTGTCTATGTTTATAATGACAATTATCATTGATCCTTATAGTAAACCGCAGATAATCTTGTATCTACTTAATAATTGTATTACGATCAGTGTATTGTGGCAACTAATTTAGAAGATACTTGATCGTGGGTTTTGGCATGCATATTGCTATGGGGTTTTTGCTCTATATAGAGTTTATGTGGATACCGGTGAAACTAAATACAATAGAATCAGTCTATTTGCTTGATAAAGTTGTCACCTTTACTTTTATACTCTACAATTTGAGATTAGGTCTGTATGAACGAAATTAAGCCATATGCTCAGGCACTATCTATTGTTGTAGTTGGTCGTTTTAATCCGGCTATTTTTCATCCGTTATGGTTTAAGCAACTTGATGTTTTTTCAGATAAAGAGATTGACGAATCAACTAAACAATTTAAAGGAGTTGTACATAGGGATATCGCAGATTTTCAAATTGATTGGTGCCGAATAAATGTTACTGAACATCGATATATGGTATCAACAAAAATGGATCCATATTTTGAAAGGCTAAGAAAGTTGGTGTATTCCAGTTTTGAACTTTTATCTCATACACCAGTTACAGCTTTAGGGATTAATCCAGAAGTTGATTATAATATTAGAGATAAAGATAAATGGAATGCATTTGGGCATAGGATACTCCCAAAGGATGATTGGCGTGAAATAACCTGCGAACCTGGCATGCAAGAAGTCAAGGTCAAGGACAAAAGGGCCAATAGTACTTACGAAGGATATTCAATGATTAGATTGACACCTTCTGAAAAAGTAGATTTTGGTATCTATATTCATATGAATGAGCATTTTGAACTTGGCAATATGGATTCTACTTTTTCCACCAAAAATCTATTAGACGTTCTTAGAGATGAATTTGATCCAACAATCGAAAAATGGACTAGGGCTCATAATCACTTAATTAGTTTGGTAGGTAAATGAACGCTATGAATACATTATTTGCAGAAATTGAACCTTTTTCTACACAAACTGATGATACCATAGAATCAGGCGAAGAACACCTTAAACCATATGTTGATTCTCAACAATCTGAAGAGAATATTGAATATGAGAAAATTATTACATACAGTGATGTTCAAAAATTGAGGCATAGAAGTCT
>CAZEZQ010000167.1:7120-8716 GCA_964516245.1 uncultured bacterium
TGCAATTTGAATTTAGATTTAAGGAGAGAACCTTCTTTTAATACTGTTTCCAGGTGGGAATGCGAAATTGTTGAAATCGACACAATTAACAATACATTTCTTGCAAGAATTTATGACCCTTATAAAAATATTGATGAAAAAGACGAAGATAGTGAAGACTTTATTGAATTTTCATTTGATGAAATTGAAAAAATAGAATTGAAATACATCGCAATAGGTGCACATTTCTACTGGCATATTGGCCAAGAGCAAACAGTACAAGGTCCAAAAAAAAATACATCTTTTGTTGTTTTCAGAAATATGCCAGTCTGGGGGAATAAAGAAAAGTATGCTGAACAAAAATCTGAATATTTCAGCAAATTAATTGATAACAATTCAACATAGCAAAAATGGCACCCTTTTCTTCTGATAATTGCGAATTAACTATTTTTGGTAAAGGATTCGGAGAATCTATATTACTTCACTTTGGTAACAATGATTGGATTGTTATCGATTCATGCCTTGATAGCAATAAAATTCCAATTCCTCTAATTTATCTTCAAAATATTGGCATATCACCTAAACAAATAAAATATATTGTTGCTACACATTGGGATACAGACCACATAAGAGGGTTGAGTAAAATATATAAAGAAGCAACAGAAGCGTACTTTGTATGCTCAAGAGCAATGAAAGAAAAGGAATTCTTGAAATTCGTATATGGCTACGGTGATACTGGTAAAAGAAAATCATCGACGAGTGAATTGGTCGAAATATTGGACCAATATGATATGAGAAAAAAATCAGATTCTTCTCATAAGGATCTAAGGTTAGTTGGAGAATTCACTACTATTGAAGAAAATGAAATTGTCCTAAACAATAAGACGATAAAAAGGAAAATTACAGCATTGAGTCCATCATCAGCAGCGCAAATTAAAAGTTTGCATGATATTTCTAAACTAATAGCAAATAATAAAATGCCACTTAGAAATGTACGCCAGTTGCGTCCAAATCATACATCGATTGTATTATTAGTTGAGATTGGTGAGCTTCGTTTGCTATTAGGCTCTGACCTTGAAGAACTTGGGGAGAATGATGATGGATGGAAAGCAATTGTATGTGACAATAGAATGCAAAACAAAGAGTCAGAAATCTTCAAGGTCCCTCATCATGGTTCGGAAAATGGTCATAACGAAAGCGTTTGGACAGAATACGTTGCAGACAAAAACATATCACTACTTACAACATTTTGTCATGGAAAAACAAAACTACCATTAGAAACTGATATAGATAGAATAAAAAAGTATTCATCTAATATTTATGTTGCAGGGTCAACTAATGTAACGAAAAAAAAATTTGATCGAGATACAACACATATGTTAAGAAAATTAGATAAACGTAAAGAGACCTTTAGTCTTAAAAGAGAATTAGGACAGATAACAATCAAAAAGCCCATTATTGATGGTGTTGATTGGAAAGTGGAATATGAAGGGGCAGTGTTAGAATTTAAATTGTAAAAATTTTTGGATTGTCTACTGTGAACATCTAAATGATAAAATGATTTTTAATACTTCTTTTTCGGTTTTTGTGATATCTGGTGGCCAAGACATGTTTTCT
>CAZEZQ010000168.1:0-8704 GCA_964516245.1 uncultured bacterium
AATTTCCGAGCGGTGTTTCACCCCCAGGTGGGTCAATTTCCGAGTGATGTGTCCAGTTGCTCCAATCAAACCATGCCGGAAACTTCTCATCCGCCTTGGGAATATTTGAGATTGAATTTGTGATTGTCTCTAATGGATTTGGCTTTTCTTGTGAGGTAAGTATTAAATTCAACGAAATTTAAGAAAATCAATTCTATATGCTTTATTCGATGAAATTTTGTTTAAGGTTTCTTGACTATATGAGTGTTCTCATGAGATAATTTGGATTATATTGTTAAATTTAGTAATCACGATAAAAAAATTATGGCACAAATGTTTAAAATGATATAAATATATCTTTAAATAGGAGCCTACTTATGATAAAAACATTAAGTTCTTTTTTCTTGTTCGTGATAATGCTGTTAGGTAGTACAGGAAATAGTTATTCTCAATCATGGCGTGATGATTTGTCTGCAACATTCGACTTCACTTATGCTTCAAAATATATGTGGCATGGCTTTGACATTTTTAATGATCATGGTTCATTTCAACCCAGTTTAACCATTCAATATCAAAATTTTTATGCAGGTGTGTGGGCTGCCCTTCCAGATTCAAGTGGATTTGAAAATCTTAAAGAAATAGATTACTACATTGGATACGATCATTCGTTTTTGTCTGAAGAGCGTTATGCCATAGATGTTTCGTTACTTTATACCTATTTTGATTTCCCGAATGATCCAAGTGTGGAAGCACAAGAACTTGCTTGGGGGATCTCTCTACCGCAATTGATTCCATTGGGGGAATCCAATCTCGTTCCTAGTTATATGGGGTATTACAATACAGAAGGTTTCACATCGAATAATGTAACAGATAATGGATGGTTTCATGATTTTGGACTGAGTTATTCGATCTCCTTACCATCTTCACCTGTTACGCAAGACGATCAGTCGTTGGATTTAGAATGGTTCATCACGTATAATGATGGTGCGTTTGGGACTGATTCTGGCTTTAGCCATACCGAAATAAGCGTGGGAACAACATGGGTATGGAATTCGTTTTATTTATCCCCCAAAATAGCCTATCAATGGTCTTTTGAGGATACTGTTAATGATGAAGATGATTTTTATGCCCTCGTAAGTACTGGAGTAACATTCTAAAAAAAATCCAGTAAATAATTTAGAAACTGTATATACTAAACTGTCTCTAGAAATCATTTTAGATAGAACAATATCGAACTAGATATCTTGTGTAATTTTGAACCGTGATCCCATTTCTTTTCCACTCTAAATACCGGAGATATGGCAATATGATATTAATCCGCACATTCAAAAGACTCTTATTGAATTCTCTTTTAACGTTATTCATGTTGGGTCATAATTTTGTAATTCTAGGATATTGCAATCAACCAATTGATTTGTATTCAGAAAATATGGTAAATACTTTTTTGGAATTATTTGGGCCGAATGACCAAAACACATTGATTGCAAGCAACGATCAATTGTTTCGCCGACTTTCATTTATAGAAGTCAGTTTAGAATCCAGCCAAAGCTACTATTTGCGAATTACTGTTTCTGAAAATGCAATCGAAAATCAAACTGGTGAATATACAATACGAGTGATAGGACCTGGAGGCAATGAGATTCCATCAGAAAATAGAATTGTGCCATTATCTGTTAATGGACCTGTTGTGAAAAGCAATCTAACTCGTCTTGATCAAGAAGATTGGTATGTTTTTCAACCCGCAGTAACAGGGGTGTATACAATAGTCGTAAATGCTCCGGATGGTCAGATGTCTCCTCTATTGTGGAAACAATTTCCAATCAACTACACTATAGATCAAGGTCCGCTAGGACCGTTGGAGTCAGAAAAAGCGATTGAATTCACAAAGAATAATATTGAAATATGGAATGGAATCGATACAACTGAGTTTAGCCTTGCTTTTGGAGGTCAATTGGATGTTGATGTACAAATGAGCTTGTTTGAGACATTTCCCGCCTTAAATAGCCTTCATCCTTTTTTCTATAATCCTGGCCGGGAGTCGATTCAATTGTTTGAACGTAATGACCCATCCAGCCTTTGGGAATGGAATAGTTTGGCATGGCAGCACTCAGCTCTAAAAAATTTTCCTTCTGCCGAAAAAGACTTTTCATACACCTATGATGAGAATTTGAATCAATTGATTTTGTTTGGTGGGGTGTCTGACGATCAAATTCTTAATGAGACTTGGTTTTGGAAAAACGGCGAATGGACAAGGTTAAGTCCAGAAAATTCTCCATCCCCTAGAAGCAAGCACACTCTGTCGTACGATGCCAACAATCAGAATGTAATCTTCTTTGGCGGCCAGTCTGAAAGCGTAGAATTTCTCGATGAAACCTGGATTTGGAATGGATCAAGCTGGAGTGAAATGTCACCTTCTACATCTCCGTCAGCACGAATTTATCCCACTTTGTTTTATGATCCGAATCGTGGTTCTGTTATCCTTTTTGGGGGTCTGACACCAAATGGTCCATTAAACGACATGTGGGAATGGGATGGTGAGAATTGGTCTTTGCTATTCAATGAGACATCGTTAACACCTCAATTCAATTCATTAACTGCATTTCGCAAAGAGACCAGCGAAGTTGTATTGGTTGGTGGAAACGTAGCAAGTGCTAGTAAGTCCTACTTAGCCGACACATGGATTTGGGATGGTGAAAGTTGGGTGCAAATGGATCAGGGTTCTGAGAATATGAAGCAGCATACCGAATTGGCTCTTGCATACCATGAAAAACATGATCAATTGGTTTTGTTAGCGGGGGATCAAACTTCAAACGCAACCAATACACTCTATGTGTGGAATAATTCGGAGTGGGAAACTTGGGGATATGGCGCTGATGCTTACTACAGTTTTCGGGATGAATTACAAGAGCGGGGTATCAATCCATTGATCTTTGATAATGACGGTAGGCTGACTGATTTGATCCAAGGGCAGGGAGCGGGTGATGTGGTGCGTGGATTTGGGAAACCTGTATATTTGGATTTACAAACTGGGGAGATGCTCGGTGGTCATATGTTCATCAATGGCAAATTGGTGGAGAGAGATTTAAAAGAGAAGGGTTACACAGGGCAGGATGATGATTTCAAATTGAACAATTTAGCTCAACTTATGATTCATGAGTTCGGGCATTTCGCGGGTTTGTTTCATTCACAATTGCACTCTTATGCTCACGGCAATTCTTATTTGGCAGATGAAAGATTTTTGCCAATCATGTGGGGAATTCGACCCCGACCGGAAAGTTCAGTTGAATTAACAGGATTGAAATATGATGATATTGCGACTCTTTCCACATTATACTCAAAAAACGATAGTGATTTTATAACCAATACTGGTGTCATCCAAGGGAAAGCGGTATTTCGTGATGGCTCACCTGTACTTGGAGGAATCGTCAATGCCCGCCGCGTGGGAGATCGGTATGAAACCGCTGTCACTGTGGCTACCGATGCCTTGTTGGGATTCAGTGGTGATTACACATTGCCACGAGTGCCGGAAGGAGAGTATGAGGTTTGGATTGAACCAATGATCTTTTCAGTAGATGGAACTTGGTTTCATCAAACTGGATTTCATGCCATTAGTCCAGTTGACCGCGCGTTCAAACGGCCTCCATTTCCACAATATTATCAACAAAAAACCAATGATTTGTTTGGACCGAGTATTGTTGAACTTGTGCAAGTGGAAGCAGGAGAAACGATTGAGATCAATTTTGAATGTGATTTGCTTAAACCCGATGATAATGAAATCGAAGCGCGCTTGCGTAATAGCCAATTTATGGCATTTGGTTCATTGATGGTGAGTGGGCACGGCGACTTGAATGAGGACAACCGGCTTGCCCCTATCCCCTTTACGTTTATCGTGCAAGATGGGATTAACGATGTTATGATTACAATTGAACCTTCACAGAAACAACCGCTGGGGGTGCGAATCGACCGTGAGGGAGGGCTGTTTTATTCAAGCGAAGATTCGCCTGAGGTTCTACAAAGCAATTCTGATGGATCGTTTTCGATCGAATTCAACCGTTCTGGCGAGAATGGTTTTCCTTTGTCGAATGGGATCTATTTTATCGAAGTTATGCGACAATCGGATATTGCCGCTCCATATACCATCCATTTGAATTCGCAGAGTGTAGATGAAAAAACAAAAATTACTCCCTGGAAATCGTACTAATCTAAAATGCCGTTTAAAATTTTTCGGATAATGTTTGCATTTTCTTCTCCATGCGCTTTGGAAATCATATCTCCATGCCGTCCCACGCCTTGGTAGGATTTGAACTGTTTTGTGGTGGCATTGGTCCAACCGGTTTCTGAATCTTCTTTTGTTTTCATGTCGTTTGATTTGATAAGATGGATATTGGCACCAATTTGATTTTCATTATGAATAGTCGTTAAGAACAAGAGGTAATCTCGCATTCGTTGAGCCATGCGTTCGCGGATGGTTTCGTTATCAACAAACATATTGAGATTTTCTTCCTGCCGAAATAGGCTTGAAAAATACTCCAAATTGTCACGAATAGTTTTTCGAATTTCATCTTCATCTATGGATCGCTGTTCTGAAATCCGTAGGGCATCTAACACGATAATGTCACTTACCATTTTACCATTGGATTCAAGTTGTTTCGCCACTTCGAATGCGATATTTCCACCAGCTGAGTATCCTAGCAATATGATAGGTCGTTCCAGTGAGTAACTTGTAATTATATTTGTGTAATGATGGATCAACTCATTTCTCTTTTGAAATTCGAATGAACAGAAAGAATAAGAACCGATCAATTTTGCAATGGGCTCGTAAACAAATCCATACCCCAGCAATGGTGGAAAACAATAAATAGTTTTTGGTTGGCCTTTATTGAAAATAAAGTAGCCTTTGTCTTCGTATTGCGTGTGATAACGCTGCAGTTCGGTTATCGTATGAGTAAGTTTTTCAATGGTTGGTGCTTGAAACATTTGCATTAAGGGAAGATCGATATGCAATTGCTGATTGATTTCGTTAACCAACCATACTGCTTTCATCGAGTGTCCGCCGATTTCAAAGAAATTCTCATCAATACCGACGGCATCCAATTGAAGAACGCGTTTCCAAATTTCAACCAGATTTTCTTGCAGCGATGTTTTCGGAGGGGTTCGGATTTGCGAATTATGCGATTCTGTATTGGGTTCAGGTAAGGCACGCCGGTTGATTTTGCCAGTAGGGGATTTGGGGATTGCTTCCAACAAGGTTATTGAGGATGGCACCATATATGCAGGTAGACGATTGCGTAAATGGCTGTATAGTTCATTTTGATCAAAATCGGATGAATGATCTATAGTAAAATATGCTGTCAAAAGAGATTCATTTTGATCATTCTTCCATACATGTGCGAGTGCTTCTTTGATGTTGGGGAAGTCTCGGATGACGGACTCAATTTCCCCTAATTCGATTCGGTTGCCCCTGACTTTCACCTGTTGATCAATTCGACCTAAAAATTCGATATCGCCTTCGTCAGACCAACGAACCAAATCACCGGTACGATATAACCGGCAGCCGGGTTTATGGCTGAATGGATTTGGAACAAACCGTTCTGCTGTTAGAGCGGGTTGGTCCAGATATCCCATAGCTAATCCTTCCCCAGCTACGTATAATTCTCCCGGCACGCCAACAGGTACAGGTTCCATTTGATGATCCAAAACATAAGTTTGGATATTCCAAATCGGCTTACCAATGGGAACAGTGGTACCCATAATCAGATTGGTGCACGATTTGTAGGTAGTGTCAATCGTGACCTCGGTGGGTCCGTAAAGGTTATACAACTGAACATCGATAAGGTTTATCACCCGTGCGGCAAGATCAGAGCGCAGCGCCTCTCCACCGGAAATGAAATAGCGCAATGAAGTGCACTGTTTGAATTCAGGGTCTTGCACCATCATTTCCAACACAGCAGGAACGGTTTGCAGTAAAGTGATGTTGTATTGGCGAACGGTTTGAATCAGATAACGCCAATCAGTATGGGCTCCCGGTTGTGCCAAAACCAATCGCGCCCCCTGCATCAATGGAGCACAAAATTCACACACTGATGAATCAAAAGTATACACCGTTTTTTGCAAAACGGCATCATGCCTATTCAGAGGAAATAGATCCACATACCAAAGCATATGATTTATTAAAGCCCGATGAGTAATTACAACTCCTTTGGGTTGTCCTGTCGAACCCGAAGTAAATAACACATAGGCGGGATAATCGTTTGTGATTGAAATATTTGGCTGTTTGTCTGAACACTTCATGATGACTTCGTTATCAGAATCTAAGATGACAAGGGTACATTCATTTTCAGGTAAGCGGTGAACAAGAGATTTAATTGTCACTATACACGAACAAGTTTCTATCATACATTGCAAACGATCTTTTGGATAATCGGGTTCAAGCGGGATACAGGCCGCTCCAGCTTTGATGACACCATACATGGCAATGACCATCTCAAACGAACGATAGAAACAAATACTGACATAATCTCCCTCTTGGATTCCTTGTTGACGAAGATGATTGGCCAAACGGTTGGCGCGACGATTCAGTTCTGAATATGTAAGAGTTTGATTTTCATATTGCAGCGCAACCGCATTCGGTGTTTGTTCGGACTGATTTTCAAAAAAAGTTTGTATTTTAGAGAAATGGGGCAGTGGAGTTTCTGTCTGGTTCCATTCATCCAATATGAGATGGCGTTCTTTATCATCTACCAAAGGTAAATTGAATACCGATTGATTTGAAAATCGTAGCATCATATCAAGTAAATAAAGGTAATATTTTTTCCATCGTTGTATGGTAGATGCTTCAAACAAATCGGTGTTGTATTCGATGGTGCCGGTTATTCCATTTTTGGTATGCAAGAAAGAAAAGGTCAAATCAAATTTGGCGCTTGTAATATCACTTTCAAAAGGTTTTAGAGTTAGATTGGGCAATTCGATCACTTCGGCATTCCAATTTTGATAAGAAAACATCACTTGAAACAATGGTGACCGGCTTTGATCGCGTTCGGGTTGCAAACGTTCAACCAATTGTTCAAAGGGAACATCCTGATTGGCAAATCCATCTATGGTTGTTTCTCGAATCTGATGCAGAAATTCTTCCACTGAGAGATTGTTTTTAAGATTGCCTGGTAAAACCAGCGTGTTAACAAAAAATCCTATGAGATTCTCGATTTCCAATTGGTTGCGGCCTGCAATCGGCACTCCGACTGCAAATTGTTTTTGACCGGAAAGTTTCGAAAGCAATACAAAAAATGCTCCCAACAGATACATAAAGGTAGTGATTCCCAATCTCTGACATTCAGATGAAATCTTTTCAATTAAATGGTGGTTGAATTCGAAAGAAAATGTATTACCATTGTACGTTTGTATTGGGGGACGGGAATAATCGGTCACCAGATGCAAAGGCTCAATGTTGCACAAAGCGGATTGCCAAAATTCGATTTGTTTTTCAAGCACACCTTCTTTCATCCAGTTGCGCTGCCAAGCTGAGAAATCGGCATACTGTATGGGCATCGGTCTTGTTTTGGGAGTTTCTTGATTCGCATACGATGAATAATAATCACTTAATTCTTTCAAAAACAATCCTACGGACCATCCATCGGTCACAATATGATGAAATGTAAATGACAAAACAAATCGGTTGAATTCAATTTGAATCACATGTACACGCAACAAGAAATCATTTGCCAAATCAAATGGAGTTTGGGCGTCTTTATTTAACAATTTTCTTGCTTGTTTTTCCCTCTCTTCCAACGGCTCTTGTTGTAAGTCTGAGTATTGAAGTGGGAAATGATCAATATCAACTATCTCTTGATATGGGATCCCATCAATTTCACAAATGCGAGTACGCAATATTTCATGCTGATGTGCGATAGTGGTAATGGATTCTTGCAATGCCTCCACATTCAGCTCACCATTTAGTTCCAGTGCCCCTGGCACATTGTAAGCAGTGGATTTTGGATTGAGTTTCTGTAAAAACCAAAGTCGTTGCTGAGAATAGGATAGTGGGAGGTTTTGATCGCGAGGAATCGGTTTTATTTCTTCTAATGAGAAATCAGCATCACTTTTTCGTTTGGATTCAACTTCCTGTGCCAGTTCTGCCAGTGAGTGGGTTTCGAATAAAGTTCGAAGCGGCAAATTAATTTTGAATATCTTGCGAATGCGTGAAATGACACTCGTCGCCAATAATGAGTGGCCACCTAATGCAAAAAAATTGTCTTGACGGTGTACAGCAGAAATACCCAAGACATCGCGCCAGATTGAAGCAATCAATTCTTCAACCGGTGATAGCCCTTTTTCTTGTATAGTATTGTCTTTTGTATCATCAACCGAAGGTAATGCGTTACGGTCTATTTTTCCATTCTTGGTCAGTGGAAAACGATTCAAATAGACAAAATGATATGGAATCATATAATCTGGAAGATGAACTTGTATATAGCGAATGATTTCATTCTTATCGGTCGATTTTTGTGGAATGCAATAAGCAATTAGCCGTTTGGTTTTTTCTGATGTGATTTGCGTTGCAACACAGGCATTATCTATATTGGGATGTTCTTTTAGAATGTTTTCAATTTCGCCCAGGTCGATGCGATGACGATGCTCTACGCCCTGCAGAGCAAGGATCAGCAGGCGAGCCGCGACGGTCACGTGACCGACGCTAGCCGCGCGCGAACCGAGCGCAAGCGCTTCCGCG
>CAZEZQ010000169.1:0-8704 GCA_964516245.1 uncultured bacterium
CGTGTAAGAATCTATATTTTGCCTATGCATCGAATATGGAAATGATATACGATTCTCCTCCCTTTATTATTTATAGGGAGGATTTTGTTGGAAAGGTTACTATCGATAGAGTTAGATGATCAATTCAGCATTGTTTAATTCTTTTTTCAAGTCGAAGTTGATATCAAAATCGTCAATACTGTCGTCGGCGGTTTTTTTGATTTCTCCGACTTCAACCAATTGGAAGACAATATGGCCAAAATCCCGGCCTTGCTTGACTCCCCATTCTTCAAATACAAAATACGCCATATCACCAAATTTTTCTTTGGCAAAACGTGTGATTCCTAACAGAAGTTCCTGGCCGGTAACATGGCGGGGCTTATTGAAATGGCATTGCGTGTAGCGTAGTGCTTCAAGAACAAATTTATAAGCATTCGGATGGTATTTCGATTTCGAACTTTCGAGCCATAATAGAAAACGTTCTTCTTTCATTTTGAACCCCATTAGTGAAATTATCGATGAAATGTTACCCTCTTAGATAGATTATAGTAACAACAGGGTGATCAAACAATAGTCTTTATCAAGGAAATTTCTGTAAAACTTGCCCTGTGTTTGCCATGCGAAATTTGCGCAAACTTGCTATAATTTGGGAAGAATCAAGAAAACACAAACCAAACTTATACTATATAAAATTAAAACGATGCCAAACACAACTCAAATACTTTCCATATTCGTACTGATCTTGGCAGGGTTCTGGCTGCAATCGTGTGGGGGTTCAGGAGAATCTTTTCCCGCTCCCAACCCATCGAGTGAGCTGGCCCAGGTTGGTGATACCACTCTTCACGTACAAGAGGTCATGGTTGCATTTCAAGAGAACACAGATTTGAACCGGCTGCGAACAGGAAACCCTATTGAATCGGCTTCACAGACGTTGCGTTCCATCGCCATTCAATATGCGCTCAATCAACATCTGGCCGATAAAGCGAAACAAAACAATTTGGATAAAACAGAATCGTTTCAAGAATTCCGCCAGCAAATGATTAACGATGAGTTGTATCAGAAAGTGATTGTTGAAGATGTCTTGAAACAGATCAACGTAACCGAAGAAGAAATGCGCCGGTTTTACCAGGAAAACCGCGAGTCACTATTTTTGATGAAAGACAGCAATGCGTTTCGTATCCGGGGCATTTATACGATCAAAGAAAAACATGGACGCGCCAAAGCCAGCCAATTGATCGAAGAAGCATACAACAAATTGGAACAAGGTTTGAATTTTCAATCGGTGGCGCAAGATTACTCGGATGCGCCGAGCCATCTTCGGGGAAAAGTATCAACGTTTTCGCCAAAAATGTTGGGTCCCCAGTTGAATGAGCAACTTCAATCCATACAAAATGGTGAATACACCCCTGTAATCGAAACCGACAAGCAATTTAAAATTATTCAACGAGTAGAGTATATCCCGCCGGAATACCGCAGTTATGAAGACTCCAAAACAATGATCAAAGATGAACTTGCCAACCGGGAAATCAACCGTCAATTGTTTTTGCTGCTGGACCAATTGGAAAACAAACATCCCTACTTTAAGAATCCCGATTTGCTGAATGAAGATGCCGCCCCGGTTCCCAATACAGTCATACTTAGGGTGGGTGACGAGGTTGAATTGACTGTTGAAGAATTCAATCAAAAAGCGGAAGAGAATGGACACGTCACTGCCAAAGCCAAAAAAGATTATTTGGAAGAACTTTCGAAAAACGCGCTTTGTATGGTTGAAGCCCAGGCAAGAGGCTGGGATGAATCGAATGTAAAACTTCCGGTTGAATATTGGTGTACAAAAGAATTGGCCAAACAGTATGTAGTTGATACTTTGGGCAATCTAAGCCGGGAAGAGATGGATGCCATTTACGAACAGGATCAAGGCGATCCGTATTTGATGGCATCCAAACAAATTGAATTGAGCCATTTATTTTTTAGAGTCCCGAATTTGTCACGCGCCACTCAATACGAACGCAACGTGTATTACCAAACCGCGCTGCGCAAAGCGCAAAAAGCGCTTCACGAAGTCGAAACAGGAAGGCCCTTTGAAGAGGTCATCGCATTGTATGGGTCTGAAGCATCTACCATTGGAGAAGATTTGGGACTCATTTCCTTCGACAGTCTCAGCCCCTCTCTTCAAGACATGTTAAAAAAATTGGTTCCTGGTGAAATCAGCGAACCCAAACAGATCAACAATCTAAGCGACAACCGGTTTGGATATGAACTATTTCACGTACGCAATATCATTGAAGCCGAGCCCTTGCCTTACGAAAAGGCATTAAACGTGATCGCTCAGCGGGAAGCGCAAAAGCGTTTCCATCAAAATTATCAGAATTATTACAAACAATATATTTCCAACCATTCGTTTCAGCCCAACGAAGAGGAATGGCATCAAGCCTTAAATTATCTGATTTATTTGAGCAAAAATCCCGATCAAAAAGCCGATTTGGCGCGCTATATCTATTGAGAATGTCCAATTCGTAACCTTGTACACGTTGCATCACAACCAGTGGGTTGAATCGTTGAGTGAGACGCGAGTATGGCAAACCCGATTTATTTACACATCTATTGGCATCAACATCAACCGTGGTATTTCAAACCGGATTCGTATTTCGCTCCAATGCCTTGGGTGCGGCTGCATGGGGTGAAAGATTATTATGACATTGCCTGGTTAAGCCAACACTATGAAGGATGGAAACAGACCATCAATCTTGTGCCTTCGCTGTTGCGCCAAATTCGTTTTTATTTGGAAGAAAACGCCACCGACCATCATCTGGAATTGAGCCGCAAATCCCCTGAGACATTGAACCAGGAAGAAAAACGAACGGCGTTGGATTTTTTGTTTCACGGGCACTCTCCCCAATTGATCCAACCCTATCCGAGATACAACGAACTGTTTCACAAACGGGGCGGCAATCTGGATGAGGCGGTAAAGCGATTTACCGATCAGGACTTTTTGGATTTACAGGTCTGGCACAATCTCACCTGGATCGATCCCATCTGGCGGAAAAATCCCTCCCTCCCCCTCTACGCGATTGAACTAAAACAACGGAATTTCAACGAAAACGACAAAGAACTTGTCTTGAACTTTCAACGAGAAATTCTGCAGAAAATCATTCCACTTCATCAAGAATTGTATCAGCAAGGCAAAATCGAACTGACCACCACCCCCTATTATCATCCGATATTGCCGCTTCTTTGCGACAACACAATCGCCACCATTTCGAATCCTCACGATCCGGTCCCCCAGCCACCGTTTTCATATCCTCAAGATGCAGAAAAGCAAATTATACGCGGTTTGGAGTATTTTGAAGAATGCTTTGGTTTTCAACCGAAAGGGCTATGGCCATCTGAAGGCTCGGTATCGGATGCGGCGTTGGCATTAATTGCCAAACAAGGAATCCAATATGTGGCGACAGATGAAAACATTCTTTTCCGTTCAAGCACTTTAACAGGTTTTCCTATTACCTCGAGACAAGAACTGTACGGGCTTCATCAATTGAATACTTCTCAAGGCCCCTTGGATATCTTATTTCGCGATCACGAACTCTCCGATTTAATCGGTTTTGTGTATCAGCGAATGCAGCCCAAAGAGGCGGCCCGGGATTTTGTCAAACGCCTGCATACGATAGGGAAACAGTGGTATGGCAATCTCCCTCCGTTTGTGAATGTCATCCTGGATGGAGAAAACTGCTGGGAATTCTACCCCAATGATGGACATGATTTTTTACGCTATTGGATTGAAGCCATTCTTGAAGACGAGCAGATCCAACTTACGACACCTACAGAATACCGCCAGGAATTTCCCGCCCAACCGACATTGTCATCCATTTTTCCCGGATCGTGGATCAATAACAATTTCCGCATCTGGATAGGCCATCCCGAAGACAATGCCGCCTGGCACCAGTTACGCCTGGCAAGAGAAGAACTAACTCAGGTTGAAAACAGCCTCGATGAAAACACCCGGCAAAAAGCCTGGGAACAGCTTTACATTTGTGAAGGAAGCGATTGGTTCTGGTGGTATGGTGACGACAATTATACTGAGTTGGATTGGCTATTCGACCAGCTGTTCCGAGATCATTTGTCCCATTTATACGCCTTAATCGGCCGGCCGGTGCCGAGCGCTTTGACGCGGTCAATTCGAATCCCCCAAAGCACAAAAGCAGCCAAAGGAGGGATATTGTTCCACCAACCCCTGGTGTCAGGCCGTACCGACGGATACTACGAATGGGTAGGCACACGGCGCATTACCGCCAGTGGAGAGGGAGGGGCGATGTATTTCGCCACCCCGAATATGTCGGAATTGCGGGTGGGCCGGTATGGCGATTGGTTGTGTTTTTGGATTCAGCTGGAAGAAGAAACCGGGCATGATCTGCAACGCCTTGCGATTCAAATTACAAAACCCATAGACCGAACCGTAGAGCTGATTCCAGCCAAAAATAAAAACGAGATCAGCCACAACAAGAACATTGTGGAGGGTATGCTTTCACTCATTGAAGCGGGGATCTCAAAGAATCAGGAAATTTGGTTCTGTTTTCTGGTTGAAGCCCAGAAAAACAGTATATTTACTCTTCCTACAGGAAGTGAAATTTATTTGCAGGGTTACACAGAAGCCAACGCCAGCGTTTATTGGTTTGTATGAGATGTGTCGGTAGAATGCATAATAGTAATTTGTCAATTTTGAAACATGGGATTAAGAATGTTTAAGAATGATTATCACTTACACCCCCCTCCTAACCTCCCCCAACTTGGGGGAGGAATAACAACATACCATTGCACCACAAAAAAACATGGGAAAACATACATAAAAAAACAAAAATCTAAATAAGGGATATTAGAAGAAAATGGATTGTATCAAACGCATCGTTTTAAAGGAACAAAAATTCATTCTTTTTATTTGTTTCATTTTCATTGCCAGCATTGTGAATGCCCAAACCAGTGAACCGGTTGATGTGAAACCGGTTGACTTGCTCATGAAAGCGGCGAGAGCATGGGACCGGTTAGATGATTACCAGGCTTTGGTGCATCAAATTGAAGCGCAACCCAATGGAACACAGAAAGAATTATGGGCTCTGGTAACTCTTATTAAAGAAGATAACACTCCACAACATTCAAAACCCCGGCCCGATATCAAGAAAGGGCGGGATTCGCTCTCTCTTTTCCGTTTGGATTTTTTCGAACAGCAAGTATTGTGGGAGCAAGTTGCCGAAGGCATTGTACAAGGAGTAACACCCACAACCATTTATTTTTCCAATAGTATGGAACGTTTGTATACCTATAAGCCTAAGCAGAATTCATTAACCATTGATCCATTGGATGAAAATGCGCCGATTAAAGAATTTTTGTATCTCGCGGGTTTTGCCGAATACAACATCAATGCATTCTTTGAGGAAGTGTATTTGGGCCAAGAGGTTTACCAAGAAACCATTGAGGGCATGCCAACCTATCGTGTTAAAATGATATTCAAAAAAGACGTACAAGAAGTCGTACCACCGCGGTTTGTCTGGTTGGATCAAAAGAGCCTGTTGCCGAAACGGTTTTCCGTTGAAAGCGATGTCGCGATTCACTTTGAATTCATCGATTGGAAAATCGATCAAGACTTAAATTACACCCGCCTGATTCCCGAAGTGCCTGCGGATGTATTCGTGGTGGATCATACCAAAAGCCAGGCACAAAAATAACATCCAATTCAGCAACACCCAATTCAAATCGTGCTTTTGCCCCCCTTGCTTTTGCCCCCCTTGCTTTTGCCCCCCCTTATTAAGGGGGGTAAGCACCGCAGGTGCTGGGGGGATTCGGCGGTATGAGAAAAGCCAGTTCCCCCCTCCCCCCCTTAATAAGGGTGGAATTCCAGGTTTCAAATTTTGTGGGTAAAGATCAGAATGAAATGGGGCCTGCGCACCGTGGTGTGGAGGTAAGGGGGAGCGTATCATATCAATTCAACCCTCTCCTAACCCCTCCCAATCATGGAAGAGGAATTCCTTGCTAACCTGTTACTTTTGCAACAAAAAAGGTGAGCCTTGGCTCACCTTTTTGTTTTCTTCTATCTTGATTGAGGGGTGCACTCGGTTATTCGTTTTCTTCCGCTTTGGGCTTATAGTCGACGAGTTGAATGTAAGACATTTCGGCTCCATCATTCTTTCGAGGCCCCAACTGAAAGATTTGCGTGTAACCACCGGGCCGGTCAACATACTCAGGTGCGATATCGTTAAACAGTTTTTGCACTACGCCGCGGTCGCGAATCACTTTGCTTACCTGGCGGCGGTTGTGAACAGTATCGGTCTTTGCCGTAGTAATCAACCGGTCAACCAAGCGGCGCAATTCTTTGCATTTGGAGTGTGTGGTCTTGATGCGGCCATGGTAAAAGAGCGAAGTGGCCTGGTTGGCCAGCATGGCTTCAAGATGCTTGGATGTGCGCCCCAGTTTGCGTCCTTTGATTCGATGATTCATGATTCCAACTCCAAATCTCTATGTTTCAAGCACTTGCTTATTAGATTTCGTCTTCTTCGTCGTTGGTATTTTCAACTGCCGCTTCTTCAAGATCTTCTTCGTCTTCCTCTTCGGGCTCTTCAAAATCTTCATGTTCCAACATAGCGGGAACGGAAGATTCTGTGATTTCAGGCGGCGTCCCCGAAGTCATGGATTTTACATCCATCCCAAGGTAGAGTCCATATTTTTCAAGAACCTCTTTGATTTCATTCAAAGATTTCTTCCCGAAATTACGGTATTTGAGCATTTCGCTTTCGGTTTTATCAACCAATTCACCAATGCTCTTGATATTCGCCGCTTTCAAACAATTGTAGGCGCGAACGGAAAGTTCAAGTTCTTCCACTCCCTTGGTGAGATAGGGGTTAACTTGTTCTTCTTGTTCATCCTTCGTATCCGCGGGCGTTTCGTCTTCATCCGGAAAGTGGATAAAGAGGAAGAGATGGTCTTTAAGAATCTTGGCGGAACACGCCAAGGCATCTTGCGGATCCACCGTCCCATCCGTCCAAATTTCCATAATCAAGCGGTCATAGTCTGTGATGTCGCCAACACGGGCATTTTCCACTTGATAACGAACCCGCTCAATCGGGGTAAAAATTGCATCGATCAAAATGGTGTTGAGCGGATAATGATCGGCCGCTTTGCTTTGCCGTTCGGCCGAGACATACCCCCGGCCCACATCTACATACAGTTCCATTTCCAATTCGCCGTCTTTGTCTAAGGTGGCGAGATGGAGTTCGGGATTCATAATTTCAACATCAGAATTGGGCTCAATGCTGGCTGCCGTAACGGCTCCTTCGCCTTTGGATTGAAGATAAAGTGTAACCGGACCATTGCGGTAATTTTTCACCCGCAGGCCTTTGATATTGAGAATAATATCCGTAACATCTTCAACCACGCCAGGAATATTGGAAATTTCTTGCAACACCCCATTGATGCGTACGGCGCGAACCGCCGCCCCTTGAATGGAAGACAGCAAAACTCGGCGAAGAGAGTTGCCCAATGTGGTCCCAAACCCCCGTTCAAGAGGTTCCACCACAAATTTACCATATCGTTCTGATACTTCTTTCGGCTCAAGCCGAACCCGTCCGGGCATAACTACTGATTTATACTTCATGGGTAAAGTTGCCCCCTTTGCCTCCCTCTCTCTTCTTTGCCAAAAATCGACGCCATTTTTTGATATGGTTTTGTTTGCGCAATGGAAAACCGAATCGGCCTATCGTTTGAGGTCGGCAGACTAGTATATTTGCTACTTATTGGATGAGCAAAAACATGCTCTTTATAGCCATTGTTGGTTTTGTATCGTTCAACTTTGCTGCAATTATTTCGTTTGAATGATTTATGTGAATAATTATTTCGAATACAATTCGACGATTAACTGCTCTCTCACAGGGATACCGATTTCTTCAACAGTCGGCAACCGGGTAAGTTCACCCGTGCAGCTTTCGTCGTCCCGCATCATCCACGCATACATCCCCGTGGATTTCCGAAGTTGGAGCGCTTCTTGAACTCCAATTAAATTGCGGCTTTTTTCTTTCACTTCAATCTTGTCACCAACCTTTACCAAAAACGAGGGAATATTGACACGCCTTCCATTAATCATGACATGATTGTGGCGAACCAATTGGCGTGCCTGGTTTCTTGAGTTGGAAAAGCCCAATCGGTATATCACGTTGTCCAGACGGCGTTCCAAGAGGTGAAGCAGATTTTCCCCGGTCACTCCACGCATGCGGGTCGCTTCAGCGTAATAACGGCGAAATTGGCGTTCAAGCACGCCGTAGATACGTTTGGCCTTCTGCTTTTCACGCAACTGCGTTCCAAAGTCAGACATTTTGCCAGTCCGTTTCTGTCCATGTTGGCCGGGTGGATAATTGCGCCGGCTTACCGGACATTTGGCAGAAAGACATTTTTTCCCTTTTAGCATTAGTTTAATGCCATCTGCGCGACAAAGTTTGCAGACAGGTCCACGATATCGAGCCACGTTAAATTACTCCTTTATTGCTTTTACTCATTTGAAATTTTAATTGATTTGCCATCCAACGTTATACACGGCGGCGCTGCGGTGGACGGCAGCCGTTGTGAGGAATGGGAGTGCAGTCTTTGATCATTTTTATTTGCAGTCCCACCACTTGCAGCGCCCGAATCGCGGCTTCCCTTCCCGACCCCGGGCCTTTCACACGCACTTCGACCGATTGCAGGCCATGTT
>CAZEZQ010000170.1:0-8637 GCA_964516245.1 uncultured bacterium
AGAAGCTCGAACTGTACGAGATAACTATCTTGGGCGAAAGCATAAGCTTGCCACCCAGGTGGGAATGCAGCGCCATGCGTACCCTAATTTTAACCGGCTTCGCGAAGCCGTTCATGACGGCGCCATCGGCAATCTTCAAGAAGCCTGCGCTTGGGGCAACCGCCAGATTCGGCGCGACGGTTACTACCCAAAAGAAACCCCTATTCCTTCTCACATCAATTGGGATCTCTGGCTCGGGCCGTCACCGTATCACCCGTATAGCTCAGAATACTTCGATGCGGGCCCTGGCGCTGGGTGTTTGCAGTGGAATATGTTTTGGGATTTTGGAATCGGCCAGATGGGCGATATGGGCAGCCACACCATGGATATTTTGTGGAACGTAATCGATGCCGAATTGCCCGAAAGCGTTGAATCGAGTTCACCGGAAGAATTTGATCCAGAGGTTACACCCGTTGAGTTGACCAGCAGCTACGTTTTTCCAGCCAATCAATGGAGAGACTCAATTCGCGTAACTTGGTACCAGGGCGGAGCCATGCCGGAGTCGCCTTCCAATTGGATTGATCTGAATAAGATTGGCCATGGCGCCATGTTCAAAGGCGACAAGGGCGTCATTATTTCCGATTTCCGCAAACACTTGATCATACCTAACGAAAATATAAACAACATGTCTCACTTTGATCCGCGTTCGGCGGACGAAGCCATCCCGGACCTGGGCCATTTCCAAACCCAGTGGGTTGAGGCTTGCAAAAACGGAAATCCGGCCGACACGGCTTGCAACTTTAAGTATAGCGCCGACATGATTGAGACCATGTGCCTTGGACTGGCTGCTTTTCGAGCCGGTAAAAAACTTAAATATAATGCCAAAAAAGGCGCTGTTACCAATGTGGCTAGCGCTAACCAATACCTGACGAAGCCATACCGCAAGGGCTGGACTATGAACGGATAAACAAGAGTTCTTTGGATTTCACAAAGTTATCTGAGAATATACTATAAACTCAGCGGGTCGAGCGCAAAAGGTTGATAGAATAAAGAAAATGTATTATTTGCGCTTGATACCGCTGGGTTTTTTATTTCCTTTTACTCAAAAAACATTCAAACTTATTCATACCAACGGCGGCCATCATTCATCAGCAAGCGGCCGCTTTCGCTGGGTCCCATTGAACCCGGTGTATAGGGGAATACAGTTAGCCGCTTATTTTTGGCTGCATTTAATACAGGGTCTAAAAATTTCCAAGAATGTTCGATGGCGTCATTTCGGGCAAAGAGCGCGACGTCACCGCGGATGCAATCCAATATGAGGCGTTCATACGCTTCGGCCGGAGGTTTGGCGAAACCTTTGGAATAGTCAAAATCCATACATACGTTTTTAATGCTCAAGTGATCGCCGGGCTCTTTGCAAACAAAACGCAATGAGATGCCTTCGTTGGGCTGAATGCGCAACAGCAATACATTGGGGTCTACCATTTCACAAACATCATCACGGCCAAACAAGCAAAGGGGGATGGTGTGGTAAAAAATAGCAACCTCAGTAAAACGGCGTTTGAGTTTTTTCCCGGCGCGAAGATAAAAGGGCACCCCCTGCCAACGCCAATTGTCAATGAATAGTTTAAGAGCTGCGAAAGTGGGAGTGATTGAATCTTCGGGGATCCCTTCTTCGTTCAAATACCCTTCGTATTGTCCAATGATCACATTTTGGTAAGCGGTGTGTTCATACAGAGGTTGGAGAGACCTTAGGATGCTGAGTTTTTGGTCGCGAATATCATCTGCACGGAATGTGATGGGGGCTTCCATGGTGCACAGTGTTAGAATTTCAAGCAAATGGTTTTGGACGACATCGCGAAACACACCGGTTTCATCGTAGAAATCGCCCCGGCCTTCGATGCCCATATCTTCGGCAGCGGTGATTTGAATATGATCGATGTATTTCCGGTTCCAAAGCGGCTCGAAAATCGAATTGCCGAAGCGAAACACGAGAATATTCTGTACGGTTTCTTTGCCCAGATAATGATCGATGCGAAAAATTTGATCTTCATTCAAAACTTTGAGCGCTTCACGATTGAGTTCAGCTGCGGTTTCATAGTCTTGTCCGAAAGGTTTTTCTACGATGACCCGGGTCCACGGTTCATCGTTCCCCGCTTTGGTTTTACTCAGCATCCCAGATTTGTCTAAATTTTGCAGGATCGATAGAAAGACTTTGCTCGGGGTGGAAAAATAGAAGATCCGGTTGCCCCGAGTTCCGTATTCCTGGTCGATATCGTGCAAATGGGATTTCAATGTTTCAAACGTTTCGTCTTCGCTCACACTGCCCTGAACACAGGATATTCGCTGCGCGAGATGGTTCCATATATCCTCCTCTATCGGCTTCGCGCGTGAAAATTGAGTGGTAGATTCGTGATGCAGTTGCCGAATCATTTCGTTGGAAGAAGCGCTCCGGCTCACTCCCACCACAGCAAATTTTTCTGATAAAAGGCCTTCCCGGCATAGATTGTATAATGCTGGGACCAATTTGCGCCGGGCCAAGTCACCCGTGCCGCCAAAGATGATTAAAACAAATGGATCGTGTTTTTGGTTGGTATTTGTCTGATTCATTCTATATCCAATCAATGTTAAATGACTCTACCTTTTTTTGTAAATGGTCAGTTATATGAAGTTAATTCTAAAAATCCCAATAGTATTCTTATTCCTCCCCCAATGAAATGTGTGAGGTTAGGAGGGGGTTAAGAGGTTCACTTATGGTTTCCATTCAACCTTCCTAACCCCTTCCGCCACGGCGCGCACGCCCAATATTGGGAAGGGAATTACTTCAATTCACTGACCTATAACCTTTTTTATGAAGGTTTTATTGATGGTGTGACACCAGGGATTGATACTTTCACTTTGTATAAGCCGGTACGAGCCGTAATGAATAATGTTTGGTTGTTTGTGCCGCCAAAGGCCAGATTGGCAGGGCGTTGAGGCAGCTCCAGTTGAGCGATACGTTCTCCCTGTTCATTAAAGACCACTACGCCTTCGGTTGATGCTGCATAAAGGTTACCTTCTTGATCGATTTTCAAACCATCCGGCCGCCCGACATTTGCAAAAACGTATCCTTCGCCTACATCACCATCTTGATTTACGGCGTGCTTTTTCACCCATTCATTTGAGGTATCGGCGATGTAGATATGCGTTTCGTTACGTGTAAACACAAGACCATTGGGCCTATCGTAATCCGTCAGAATCGGAACCGGCTCTGAACCCGGCATTACACGGAACACTCCATGAAATGAGAGTTCTTTTTGATGCACTTCAATGCCATAGGGTGGGTCGGTAAAAAATACGGTACCATCCGAACGAACCACGCAATCATTGGGGCTGTTAAGCCGTTTGCCCTGATAACGGTCGGCAAGAGTAATGGTTTCCCCATCTAACGCCGTTGCGCTCACGCGGCGGTTGCCATGCTCGCATGCAATCAACCGACCTTGCCGGTCTAACGTAAGGCCGTTGGAATTGCCGCTATTTTCATTCCATAGGGCAATCGGTTGACCCTCTCGCCATTTGTATATTTTGTTTTGCGGGATATCGCTGAAGAGAAGATATCCATCTGGATGCCATACCGGTCCTTCAAGAAATTCGAATGACTCGGCGATAGTATCGTAGGTGTTTTGAAAGATCATGAATAAGATTCCTATCTTATAGATTATCAATTTTAAAATGAGGGATTCGGCTCTCTCCCCTTGCTCAATGCCATTAACTTAAGATGAAAATATAAAATTTTGTTTGTTGAAATTTGCTTAAACAAGAGCGCGGCTCGGCGGGAGCGCGCCACGGCGCATTATCAACCTTGCCCGCCTCACAGCAAAATCAAAAGTCATGGATTGCTAGCTACTTTAATGAAATCTAAAAACCGCAAATGTCAAGCCAATCGTAAAAGTTGAATTATAAATGCTTTTTAAATTTTTCTGTAGAAATTGCACAAAATTAAAATGTTGCATGTTCAGTATCAAGCACTTGGATGTTCAATTGTTTGATTGTGTCGGAATCTTACGTGTGATTTTTGAAAGATTGTCTCTCATTCGTGAATTGATTCTAAGTGCAATATCATCAATACTCGGGGCAGACACTGGGGTCTGCCCCTACGAAAAAAAATTTCAAATTTATTTAGTAAGGTTCAAATCAAGTGGAATCAAGAATTCAGAAGCAACATAACCATTTTCAAATTCTCTCCATAGGATTGTCGTCTATTTATCGTCAATAACAATCATTCGAAATCAGAGAATCGATTCTCCAAGTATGGATTTTTGTGAAGGTCAATTGACATGATGAATTCGGTCATGAGATAAGTATGAAACAGAAAACTTTCAATTATAATTTGGATCAGAAATATTGAATCCATAGGGGAGATTACAATGCAAACTACAAGACGCAAGTTTATGAAAACAGCAGCAAGCGCGATTGGATGCACGGCGATTCCCAATTTTACTGTGAATGCAGCCAACACCAATCAACCCAACATCCTGCTTATCATGGCGGATGATATGGGTTATTCAGATATTGAATGTTACGGTGGTGATATCCGCACCCCCCATTTGTCTTCATTGGCAGAACACGGTCTCCGTTTTACACAACATTATTCGACCGGCCGATGCTGGCCTTCGAGAGCCTGCATATTGACAGGCTATTATGCGCAGCAAATACGCCGGGATGATATGCCTGGAATTCAAATGGGAAACCGGCCGGCCTGGGCTCCGCTTCTTCCCCAACTAATAAAATCTTATGGGTATAAATCGTATCATTCAGGGAAATGGCACATCGATGGCACACCCAAAGATGGCGGTTTCGATCGTTCTTGGGGACGAAACAGACATGGCTGCGATCAGGACCGTTTCTTTGATTCCAAAGCGTGGAAGGAAGACGGATATAGTGCTCCAGTTGAACCCGGCGAGTCATATTATTCGACAGTCGCCATTGCCGATCACGCCATACAATGTTTGAAATTGCACGAGCAAGACCATAAAGACAAACCGTTTTTCCAATATCTTTCTTTTTATTCTCCCCATTTTCCTTTGCATGCCATGAAGAAAGATATTGAATCGTACCGCAATGCCTATCTTGAAGGCTGGGACAAAACCAGAGAACGCCGCTGGAAACGAATGCAAGAGATGGGGCTTATTCAAACGCCGCTTTCTGAACGTGAATCCGAAGTGATTCCGGGGTGGAATCTCAAGCCTAATCAGCTTCGAGAAAGAATTGGAGAGGGAGAAGTTGCATATGCGGCCGCTTGGGATTCGTTGAACCAAGAACAAAAAGAATTCCAAGCAACCAAAATGGCCATCCACGCAGCCATGATTACACGTATGGATTTGGAGATCGGCCGTGTTATCCAACAGTTGAAAGACATGGGAGAATATGAAAATACATTGATACTTTTTGCTAGTGACAATGGCGCCAGTGCGGAGCAGATCATCAGGGGAGATGGACATGATCCAGAAGCGCCTATGGGCTCAGCAGATAGTTATTTGTGCTTGGGACCGGGTTGGTCGACCGCCGCAAATACTCCATTCCGGTTTCACAAGCATTGGACCCACGAAGGGGGGACCGCATCTCCCTTGATTGTGCATTGGCCTGAAGGAATCAGCGCTCAAGGGGAATTGCGGCATGATCCGACTCATTTTATCGACTTCGTGCCAACTGTATTAGATTTGGTGGGGCACGGGGAAACGGCAAGTGTGAAGCAAAACCAAGAGCCGGAACGGCCGGGGCTTAGTCTGCTCGATGCATTCAAAAAGGATGGTTCCGTTAAACACGAAAGTTTGTGGTGGTATCATAAGGGTAACCGCGCTATACGGATGGGCGATTGGAAACTATCCGGCCGCAAAGGAAAAGATGGGAAATGGGAACTCTACAATCTCAAGGTGGATCGTAGTGAAACCAACGATCTGGCGGAAAAACATCCCGATAAAGTAAAAGCGCTTGCGAAACGCTGGAAAGAACAAGCACAACAGTTCCGCGACGATCTCAAACCAGATTCACAATAAACAGCCCGTTTACCGATATATTGAGTGGATTTTGAATTTCTGAGATACGCAATAACCGAATAAGGTGGTAAAATGAAACGCAATGCTTTTACTTTAATCGAATTACTGATTGTTGTCGCGATCATAGGCATCTTGGCTGCTATTGCCGTGCCCAATTTTTTAAATGCCCAAACCCGCGCCAAAGTTGCCCGCGCTCAGAGTGAATTGCGTGCTCTGAGCACGGCGTTGGATACTTATCAACTGGATAACAATGAGTTTCCCTGGCCCCACCGGGGAGGGAATGTAATTACAGTCGTGCATGAATTGACCACACCGGTTTCTTATATCTCATCGGTTGATTTTGATGATCCATTTGCCCCACAGGGGAAACTGGATCAGCTGGAATCATTTTCTCAAGGCGGGCTTTTTGAGAGTTATGTGTATGTTCATTATCGTGGACGATGGGGAAAAGATGGGAACCAATGCGCGGGCCGGTATGGTGTGCCCATCTCCAGTTGTCCTAGAGGTTATGGGATGAAGTCGACTGGGCCAGACCTCACCAACAATGGCGGTGTACATTGGCCATTGGAGATGAAACTTTTGGGTGGAGAAGTGACATCCGGAAACCCAATCGTCACCCCAGGGATGCATGCCAATAACCGGTTGTACAATCCATCAAATGGATTGCGCAGTTTTGGGGATATCGTTAGAGCTGGAGGTGAAGTGTTCGCCTCACAGGGTGGGTAAAGAATTTTCGAGTATTATCCTTTAATCAACCGGTGCGCTACCCCACCAATCTTCGTTCGGCTTAAAATCTTTCTTGAGATAATTCGCGTGCCGTTCTTCAAGGCGCTCTTTGCCAGTAGTTCGTTGACGTTCCAAGTAGGCTTTTTTCTTGGCTGGATCAAATTGCGGATCTTTTTTGGGGAACTTGGCATTTGTTGAATCAAGCCATTTCTTGAGCCGTGATAGCATCGCTTTTGTCCGTTCGGGCTGGCTTGCGCTAAGGTCAATTTGCTCGCCAATATCTTTCTCAATGTTGTAGAGTTCGCAGTGTTTGTCTTCGTGATAATAAATGAGTTTCCACTCGTCTTCCATAATGATGGAGGATGGATCGCCGCCTTGATTCCCATAGTGCGGGTAATGCCAGAATAATGGACGTTCTTTGATGGAGCCGCCTTTGAGCACAGGGACAAGGCTGACGCCATCGACAGCCTGCTCTTGTGGGACGGGCACTCCAGCCAGTTCCAATAAGGTGGGGTACCAATCGATACCGCTGGCAGGAACATCTGTTTCAGAACCTGGTTTGGTCACGCCCGGTGCGTAGATGTAATATGGTTCACGAATGCCGCCTTCCCACTGGCGTCCTTTTCCTCCACGAAAGGGGAGATTGCTGGTTGAAAAGGCGTCACCGGAAGAGACTCCACCGTTATCTGAGGTAAAGCAGATAATGGTGTTTTCCATAAGTCCGAGTTCCTCCAGCTTATCCAGCACGATGCCGACGGCAGTATCCATAGATTCAATCATCCCCGCATAAATCGGGCAGTCTTGCACTTGGCGGACAGAGAGTTTGCGGTCAAAGATGAAACGTTCTTCTGGAAGACCCGCGGCTACAGCCTTGTCGCGATATTTTTTCCAAAGTTGCTGGGTGGTTTGAATGGGACCATGTACGGAATAGAAAGATAGATAGGCCAAAAAAGGCTTATTTTTGTTTTCATCAATGAACGCGGCGGTTTCCTCTCCAAGCCGGATAGGCAATGATTCGCCATCGGGACCACTTTCCAAATTTGGATTTACGTATGGTGAAAAGTATCCTCCCCTGGGGCCGCCTACACGCCAGCCTCCTTTGTTTATGGTAAAGCCATGATCTTCCGGCCAGGAGCCTTCATCCCCCAAATGCCATTTGCCGGCATAGAAGGTTTGATAGCCCGCATCACGCAAAACTTCTGCAAGAGTAACTTCAGAGGCACGCAGCGCATGTTCATAGTCTGGTGGGAGGTGGCTGTCATGGCGATTGGTCTCACGCCACGCTTCGCCGGAGCGGTCGCCGATCCATGTTGTGATGCCGTGATTGGTGGGATACTTTCCGGTAAGGATTGAGGCGCGTGAAGGGCTGCAAACCTGACAGGTTGCATAACCGCGCTTGAACTTCATGCCCATTTTCGCTATGCGGTCAATGTTTGGGCTTTCATAAAAGGTCGAACCTTCGTTGCTCAAATCTTTTGCCCCCAAATCATCGGCAAGAATAAACACAATATTGGGGCGGGAGTTCTGTGATAATTCCGCAGCCGCATGGGCCACAGGGCCAAAAGCACCCAGTGAACAAAACGCGGACGCTGACAGTGATGTTTTCAAAAAATTGCGTCGATCCATGATCTATCTCCGAGATGAATATTATTTTCATTCAGCAATCTGATTAGAGTATATTTGTATCACAGAATTAGATTCCCGCGAATGGCTGTTTCATAAAGAAAAAGCCCTGACACGATACAACATTCGGTTTCGTAAACGTTACTTGATACTTTATTACATCAAGGCGCAATTTCTAATGTTGGTGCTTCAAATAACCCGGTATCGGCGAACTTATAGTTTTCTGGCGGTTGGGTGTTTTGGCCTGAATACCGCCAACTCCATATTCCTGGCA
>CAZEZQ010000171.1:0-1622 GCA_964516245.1 uncultured bacterium
TGTAGTTGCAGGCGAGGACGCCTGCGCTCCAAAAATACCTTTTTGCCGGAGCGTCTTATGTTGCTTTCTTCAATGGTTTCCGCTTGATCGAGAATGGTCAAAAATATTTCAGCCTTCTCGGCAATATCTGTGCGGAGTTTGCTTTTATCCCCTTTTTTCAATAGAGGCGTTTTAGCCCTTTATGTTTTATGTTCTCAATCATGGTTAATTGTAACACGTAACATTGCGTGTTACAATTATTTGAGAAGTTACCCGTATATTTCTTTGAAGCCAGTATAGCGGACGCGGATGAACTGGAAATTTCTGAATATGCAATAGATTTATCAAGTGTCACCCAATCTACACATGCAGCGCCATGCTTTTGGCACACGGGTAATCCAAAACCTTCAGGCATTTTCAAAATGTGGCTTGCGGCTACTATATGAGTTAAAAATTACGCGATGAGGGTAATCGATTATGTTGAAATGGCTTTTTGGATCGAAACAGAAAGAAAAAAATACTACTGCCGAGCAGGTGCAAAGTGGTTCGAACGAACAAACCATCGCTGCCGTTGAGAGTGATTCGCATTATGTGAATGCGGCGGATGTGAAGCAGATGATGGATGAAGGGAAAGAGTTTACGCTTTTGGATGTTCGTGAGCCGCAGGAGTTGGAAATCTGCCAAGTGGATGGGTCCACTCATATCCCCATGGGGGATATCCACGAGCGTTATTTGGAACTGGGAGAAGACCCGAACCGTTTGATTGTGGTGATGTGCCATCATGGTTCGCGCAGTGAAATGGTGATGCACCAGCTTTGGGGCCTGGGCTATCAGAATTGCAAGAACCTTGTGGGGGGGATCGACGCCTGGTCGCTGGATGTTGATCCTAAGGTGCCGCGTTATTAGTGTTTTGTTATGGGTGAAATGGTGGATTGATGAGTCATCGGTTTTGTTATATGTCTCCTTCTTCCTAACCCTATCCCAGAGAGTTGATCTTTATGCACACATGTGGGTTGGGAATCCCCCCTTATTAAGGGGGGTTAGGGGGGATCAGGCTTTCATCATACCGCCAAATCCCCCCAGCCCCTGCGGTGCTTACTCCCCCTTGATAATGGGAGCAAAATACGTTTTCTAAACTTGTGGGTAAAGATCAGTTTGATAAGGGTGGAATGGGTTTTGGATCAGCCATCAAGACATCATTGAGTGACTGTTAAAAATAATATTGATAACAAATTTCTTATAAGCTATTTCATGAATCAACCTCAACCCGACTCTTGTAAAAATGTACTCTCCCGTATGGCGGCGGTGCTTTTGCTTGGGTGGTTGGGGTTGCATATTGTGTGGCGGTTTTTGGATCAAACCCCTTTGCGTGGGGATCCGGTGGGGTATGCCATTGGGGCGATCAATATTCTCCGGTCGTTGGGCCTGCCTTTTTTACCTTTCGTACAATCTCTGAATGATGTTACTGAAACCATTGTGCGCCCGCCGGGGGCAAGTTTGCTGATCGCCCCTTGGATGTATATCTCCTCCTACGATGTGCAATGGGTGCATGCGAGCACAATGCTTTGGCATGCGCTGACCTTTTTTTCAATGTACCGGTTGGGGAAACGCTTTTTCAGTGGATTCACCGGGCTTTTGGCCGG
>CAZEZQ010000171.1:1632-4765 GCA_964516245.1 uncultured bacterium
TCTCTCTTCCTCTTATCTACGCCATCTCTATTGATCCTGAAGTATATTTTATGGCGCTGCTGCCATTGTTGCTTTTGTGTTGCAGCCATCTGTTTGAAGAAACACGCTCCCAAAAATGGTGGTGGCTGGCAGTGGGGGGGATAACGGCATTGGGGGTGATCACCAAATGGGTGTTTGCGATTTATTTGCTGGGGCCAATCGTGTTTCTCGCCTGGCATTTGATAAGAAAACTGATTCAGAACTTTGATCAAAAACTCGTTTTGCGCTGCTCGGGAAATCTTTTGTTGATGATTTGCCCCGTAATGCTAGTTGCCCTGTGCTGGTATTGGCCCAACCGGGAGAAACTTATCGAAACCTTTCATGCACTTGCTGAAAGCAAGCAGTTTACTCCATTCAAGCAGGGTTGGACCTGGCAAGTGCCTTTGGTATACATCAAAGATTTCTTCGTGCATAACAAAATGCTGCCTTCGTTGTTGGTGTTGGTGGGGATTTTGATCTCAATTTTTCCGAGCCGCATATACCGGTTTGTTGGTATGATGGTTCCCTCTTCTCAACAGCGGTATGGCTGGGGGTTATTGCTATCCAGCGTGATTGGCTTTTGGCTTTATTTCACCATTCGCTATGAAAATATTCCCTTGAAATACATATACGGCCTTTTGCCTGTTTTGTCGTTCTTGGCGGTGAGTTGGATCGAACTGATTTCATGGCGGGGATTGCGAAATGGATTGGCTGGAGCCCTCTTGCTCTACGCCGGGTTTTGCTCGGTATGGATGCACTTTGCGCCGGCTGGCTGGCTGGGGCCATCGAATCTGCCGCGTACGGTGCATATCAAGCCGGATCAATATCTTTTGCATTATGGTGTCCCTGTGCCACGTCCGCCGCAAATGCAGCCTTGGCCGCATGATGCCATCGCCCGGCGCATCGCCGAAGAAGAGGGCGATAGCGAAAAGCATACTTTTTTTACGATCCTGCCGGATTTATACTTTTTTAATTGGCGCAATAACAAAGTGGCATTGCGCACGCACGCGCCGCATGTTTCAGCGCTGCCGCTTGATTCACGCAAAGGATTGGAGCGACTTTATTATTCTGATTACATCCTCTCGTGCCGGGGGCGGATTTCCCGCTTTCCTTACAATTTGCGAAAACGCATGCCGGAAGAAGAAACGCATGTGGCCTTGGCGCGCTTGATCGACCGAGCGCCGCAATGGTTTTGGGATCATTACCAGCAGATCGATGTTTTCGAGATGCCCTACAACCTGGGTGAGCTGCAGCTGTATAAGAAGGTCAAACCACACAATCCGCAAAGCGCCACAGAATTGTCAAATTTTTGGACCGCATTTCATTTGGATGAAGCCCAGGCTTGGGAGCAAATTCGCAATATATGGTTTGCGCAAAAAAACCAAACAAAAGCCTACCGGGCGGATGCCGTTCGAATGCAGTTGGAAGCGAACTCTGAAGCACTATCCAATACCGTAAAAAACGCCTCTTTGGACACCTTGGATGCTTATGAAGCCTTGCAATTGGGCTCGATGTATTTGAATTCTCAACAACCTAACCTGGCGAAAGAATTTTTATTCAATAAAACCAACTCGAGTAAATATTGCCGCTGGAAAGCCAATCTGCTTTGGGCTTCGTTGGAGCAAGAGAGCCGTAATGAGCCGGTTCAAGATGAATTATTGCTTTCAGCATGGCGAAGCATGCGTGAACGCCCTGAGCCGTTGTTTGCTTTGGTTGAGGCCTACCAAAAACAGGGGGAAGAGGAACGCGCTGCATTATTTCAAGAGATTGCCGAATTGAGTGTTGGTATTTTGAATCAAAACCGCAAGCCCAATTTGTACCAAGATATTTCTGCAAACCTATTGCCCTTTCAAGAGTTCCAAAACGATGCGCAGTGGTATGCCGAGCAAGCCTTCGTTAGCGGTTGGAACCGGTATCCCAACACCATTCATTTGTTTAATGTACAAAGACAGATGGGGCAAGTTCAAGCCGATTATGAGCGAGTGCAGCTCCAACAAATTGCTCCAGAGTATGACACCGTTGACATTGAAGCTGGAGGATCGTATGTGTTTGCTTTTTTGAATATGGAAGAGGGAAAGCATGCGCTGCGCTGGGAACATACGCAAACAGGAGATGCGGTTGAATTGCAATTTTTGTTGGATGGGAACGAAATTGGATCTCACTTGTTTACGAGCGAACAGAATGGAACAACCGTACAATTTCTTTTCGACTCACCGGCATGGAAAGACCGCCTGCGCGTTCGATGCTTACGTGGGAATGTGAAGATGGAAAACCCGCGCCTGGTGAAAGTGAGAATGGATGTTCCCCTATTCAGTATGAACAACGATCCGCAAATCCAAACTCATCAAATCAATCTTACACAGGCTAAAGCAGGTAGGCCGTTTCGATTTCAAGCGGAGCAAAATAAAGGGTGGATTCATTTTGTTTATCACACCGACCCGCGCGCTTGGGATTGGATTGAACTGCAGGGAGAGGGAATACCCGCAGAGGGGCTTCGATTCACCTTCGCCTTGCGCGATGGGGTGAGTGAAGAATCGACCACACTCGTCGCGCAGCCGCAAGTGATTGCGAATGATACTGACAATACCATTCGAATCGCCATGCCGGATGCTGCAAAGGAGTTTCCATTTTTATTGGGGATGCGAATGCATTTGGATGATGTAGAAGTAGGAAAAAGATTTGAAATTGAAAAGTTGAGGATGGTACGGGAGAAGGAATAATGTTGCCAATCAAAGCATGACGAATGAGGCGATTTCAAGGAGTTCGTTTTTCCGGAAGGGTTTGGAGAGAAAATAGCGGATGCCGATTTCGCGGCTTCGGGTTCGGGATTCTTCGTTGGGATGGGCGGTGATAAGGACGATTTTGGATTTCGGTTTGCGTTGACGTATTTTTTCGGCGAATTCAAGGCCGTCCAAGCAAGGCATATTTTTGTCGACGATCATCAAATCGTAATCACTTTTGAGAGCCTGATTCATGGCCACTACAGGGTCTGAAATTCGTGTGACCTTGCAGCCTTGTAAGGTAAAAACTTCGTCTAATGCTTCTGCATAATCGTCGTCATCGTCGACAACTAATATATTTTTACCCGTTAATAGTTCCCGCATATAGGCCCCAT
>CAZEZQ010000171.1:4775-8623 GCA_964516245.1 uncultured bacterium
TAACGTCTTCCATGTTTTTTCATTACCCCATAAATGCAGAATGCATGCCAAAATGTTAAATTTTTATTCACCTTCTACATTATCCCTTTCATCGGCGTTATCCTCAAGTTTTGGCAAACGCCTATAGAGAGAACTACGGGAGAGGCCAAGCATTCGGGCCGCCTCTCCTTTGTTTCCGTTTACGTAATCCAAAGTTCTACGTATTATTTCGAGTTCGGCATCTTCCAAGGTCGATCCAAGTTCGATAACTATTTGATTATCATTGGCTTTTGGAGTTTCTGGGGCAACGGGCAGCGGGACTTTCTGTTGACCGCGGATTTCAGAAGGAAAATCTCCCGGTTCAATGACTTTCCCTTTGGAAAAGATAACCGCATGTTCAACAGCATGCTGCAATTCACGAACATTCCCCGGCCAGGGATAGGAGAATAAACATGACATTGCATCGTCTGAAAAGCCCTCCAGCTCTTTTTCAACCTCTTCGCTGTATCGTTTTAGGAACATCTGTGCCAAAATTGGAATATCATCTTGACGCTCGCGCATGGGGGGGATATAAATCTGAACAACCCGGAGCCGGTAATATAGGTCCTGCCGAAATTTGCCATTGGCAATCTCTTGCGACAAATCTTTGTTGGTGGCCGCGATAACGCGGACATCAATATGAATGGTGGTGTTGCTGCCCACTTTTTCCAGTTCTGAATCTTGCAACACGCGCAACAAACGCTGTTGGGCGCTGGCCGACATTTCACCGATTTCATTAAGAAATATTGTCCCACCATCGGCAAGTTCAAAGCGTCCTTTGCGGTCTTTGATGGCGCCGGTAAACGATCCACGAACATGCCCGAAGAGTTCTGATTCGAGCAGCGATTCGGGCAGAGAGGCACAATCGACTTTGGTGAGGGGTTTGTGGTTGCGGCGGCTTTGCTCGTGAATTTCCTGCGCCACCTGGTCTTTCCCCGTGCCGGTTTCGCCTGTGATGAGAACTGTGCTTCGGGTGGGGGCCACCTGTTCGATCACATGAAAGATTTTTTGCATGGCGGGTGATTTGCCCAGCAGACGGCCGGAATAACGCGCCACTTGCCGGCGCCATTCTTCGCGCTCTTCGGTCAAGCGAAGCTGTTCGATGGCCCGGTCGACGACAACCCGTAGTTCTTTCAGCCGGATGGGCTTGGTGAGGTAATCCAGTGCGCCCAGCCTCATGGCTTCAACCGCGGTATCGACGGCAGAGAGCCCGGTCAACATGATGACCTGAGTCTCTGAGCTGATTTCTTTGATATGGCGCAATACTTCGATCCCATCCGTACCGGGCAGCATGATATCGCAGGTCACCAGATCGATATCATGGTTCGAAAAGAAGTCAATCGCTTCTTCGCCGGTGGAGGCTTCGAGAAAATCGAATTCTTTGCCATCGAGCGCCTCACGCACGACTTCGCGCGATTCGACGTCGTCATCTATGATGAGTATGGTTCGTGATGCCAAAATTACTCCTCAACATTTCTGATTGGGATGGTGAATCGAACGGTGGTCCCTTGGCCCTCTTCCGTTACGATTTCAATTGTCCCGCCGTGATTTTCAACAATCTCTTTGGCCAAATAAAGGCCCAACCCGGTGCCAATGCTTTTGGTGGTTGTGAAGGGGTCGAACACGGCCTGTTTGATTTTAGACGGCATACCCGGACCGTTGTCTTCGATTTCGAGAATAATGTGGTTGTCTGATTTTTTGGCATTTAGATGCACATAACCATTTTGCATTTGCGATTGACGGATGGCTTCTACCGAATTGCGCACCAAATTGAAGAACACACGCTCAATTTGTTTTGAATCTACCCAAAGGGGAGGCAGTCCCTCTTCGACATGAGATTCGATATTGATTTCGCCTTCTATATATTGTTCGCGCAATTCTTTCGCAACATTTTGCAAAAATGCTTTGATGTTTACGTTTTCCCGTTCCATAGTCCGGGTTTTGGATAGATGAAGGTAATTGTTGGCGATTTCTTCCAAACGGGAAATTTGCCGCTGAATATCAGACACACATTTTTCCAAACGGGTTTGGTGTTTTTCCAAATCTCCCATGCCCCACTCTTCAAAAGCCAGGCGCAGCCGTTCTACCAACAAGTCGGATTTCAAGAACAACACCCCGAGTGGGGTGCGGATTTCGTGGGCCACCTTGGCCGCCACTTTGGCCATTGCCGTGTTGCGTTCTAAATTTTCTACCTGGCGCTGCAGATTTTCTTGTTCTTTTTGCAGCGATTTTCGTTCTTTGCGCAGGTGTTTTTGCTCGGAGATATCTTTCAATATCGCCAACAGGGCGACCACTTCACATTCTTTATTGCGAATCGGGACCCGCGTTAACATAACAGGTATCCGCTCACCGGTTTTGGACAAACGCACGGTTTCTTCATGATACACCGGGAGGCATTTTTCAAACTGTTCTTTCAAGCCCCGTTTGACTTGATCGCGAATCTCTTGGGGAACAATCACATCGATGTTTTTGCCCACAATTTCGGATTCACTATAACCGAGCATTTTTTCTGCGCCCGGGGTCCAAAACAGAATGTTGCCTTCAGAATCTACCTGGGTGATTACATCGGTAGAGCTTTCGCTTATCGCGTTGATCATTGCATCATTTGTAACGACAGACATAGAGGTATCTTGATTGTTCCTTTTTTTATTCGTATGGCTTTTTTGTTGAGAATTCATCTGAGTTCTTTATTCCAGACGTATCGATTTGCCATTTCAAGGTATAAACGATTTTATACCCAAAGTTTATACGATAGAAATCAGATTTTCTTAAATTCACTGATTTGCTGACATCTAAATTTTAACTCGTATTACTGATAAACCGGCAAAATGTCCAATCCAGAAAACGACAACACAATATATAGCAACATAGGTATCTAACCCACGCTGTATGTTGTTGCAGGCGGGGACGCCCACCAAGGCGCGTCTATGACCTGCGCTCCAAAAAAGACTTTTTGCCGAATCGTCATTACTATAGTGATTCAAATTGAAATAGTCAAAAATAGAATCCTAAAATGAAACATTCTTTGTTGCAAAATTGGGACAATTCAAATTTCATTAGAGTATTTTTAAAGAACAATTAATAATGGATAGAAAGTAACTTTATTTACATAGAACATTATAACAAACTGAAATTTATAAACTTACGATAAAAGATTCGGATATTTGATTCCAATCTCATTAAAATATATGTTTTGGCATAGAACCTGCATCTTGTTGGTGTACAAACATTATCCCATTCTCCCCATTTCGCGGGCCTGCCATCCTCCCCAAATATGGCAGGCATTTTTTTTGCCTATTTCCAAATTGATATTTCCATTCCATTACTGTTCACATCATGTATTGCATTAGAAAACCAGAATTCAGGTATAGTGAACTCTGATTGGTTTTCTTTAATGAGATTATAAAAATTTATTGTTAAATCAATATGCTTATCCGATTCACCATTTTTTTCCAGTAAGTTGAGATATTCATCAAAGGTGGTTGATGGTGAAAGAATCAATTCATTTTCTGGATCGTAATCGGCATTTCCAAATGCAAGTAAGGCAGACCGCCAATTCTCGCCGACCGTTTGATCCAGGTTAAAGGAATGTGATAGAGTACATTTGATTTCTTGATTGGGACTGATTTGGACTGACGCCACATTGATTTGTAGCGGCTCTTGAATGTTTTCCCGGCCAAGCGGCGCGATTAGAAGTTCAGGAAGTTGATCTTGATTCAAATCTCCAACCGTGTGTGACAACCCCTGCACTTGTGACGTTCTGTAAGGGACAAGTATTGGAGAACGGGATTCGATTGTGGCCAGAGGCTTATCACCCTGTTGGCCGAACC
>CAZEZQ010000172.1:0-8621 GCA_964516245.1 uncultured bacterium
AATTAAAGACATTGCCTCCTAACAGCAAAATCTCTTAAATTAAAGACATTGCCTCTAAATCTCCCCCAAGTTGGGGGAGAGGTGACGTTTTTTTATGTTTTTACCTCGACCAATTCCAATCCATGGGCTTCGTCGATCTGTTCTGAGGCGCCGCATTCGGGGCAGATATACATATGGCCGATTAAATCATCAGCTTCCACGTTTTCTTCGAATCCACAATTTTTGCAGGTATGTTCCACTTGGATGTCTTCAATCACGAGTTTGGCGCCAGCCAACGGGGTGTTGGGTGAAAGCATTTCGTAGGCCTGTTCAAGCGCTCCGGCTGAAAACGTGCTGCTGCGCCGCAAGTGCAATTCTTTGATTTGCTCGATGCCTTGATCTTTGCATTGCTCGGAAAGTTGATCGATTAATTGTTCGACGATGGAATATTCGTGCATTTGGTTGGTCTCCAATGTTGTGTATCCACAGATGATACGGTTTCAATCAAAGGTAATTATACCCGATTTGTAAAGAAATTGAATCAATACACTGTGATTTCTTACAATGAAAGTGATCCAAATAAGCGAAAATGAGGAAAATGAGGAAAAAACTAAAGTACCAAATCAAGTTTATGAATTTTATCAAATTAATAGATTTTTTATTAGCTAAATTTTTCTCGATAAATAACCCGTCGTTTTTCCACAAATTTTTTGAAAAACAAATTATTATAGGCTTGAAAACAGATTTATATAGTGTATACTTAAATCATACAGGTTAGGTAAGGCTTTCCAGAAAAAGATAAAAATTTAACTAACTTTTGGGCGCAAGTCATACCAACCACAGAATAAAAGTTAATAGCAAAAACTACTTGAAACCCAAAAACACTTGAAACCATTGTCCGAATGGGATCAACATCATAGGGAGGACAGCCATGGGAGACTCAGGACAATACCCCGCCACAGAACCGTCTCGCCATCATGCAGATCAGATGAGAGATGCGGGAACCAATCATTTTCCCCGCCGCCGGATCAAATTTGAGGCAGAACTCGATAGGTCTTTTTGCCAGGAAATGATGGAACGAGTTGGGGATGACAGTATTAAACGCTGCATTCAGTGCGGAACCTGCACCTCCACTTGCCCAGTCAGTTTGTATATGGATTACACGCCAAGACGGCTTGTGGCCATGATTCGCGAAGGCTTCAAGGATGAAGTGATCAAGAGCTTCACGCCTTGGATATGCGCCTCGTGTTATTCGTGCACAGTCGAATGCCCCAAGGATGTGAAGATCACGGAGTTGATGTACAACATCAAACAAAAAGCGCTTGAAGAACATATCTATCCGAAACGCCTTCCGACTCCCATCCTGGCCAAAGAATTTTTCAACTCAGTGATGAAGTTCGGACGCACCAATGAAAGCTGGTTGATGACCAACTTTTTGTTGAAATCGAATCCGTTCCAATTGTTGAAAAACGGCAAATTGGGCATGCGGTTGTATTTCTCAGGACGGATGGAATTAAAGCACGAGCGGATCAAAAACCAAAAACAGCTATTGTTGCTTTTGCATGCCGTAGACGATTCACCCACACCATCTCCAGAATCGGCATAACAAGAAAGAGGTGTTCTCATGCGTTATATGTACTACCCCGGTTGTTCGTTGCACGGAACGGGCAAGCCTTATGAAGAATCACTCCTGGCGGTTTTGAAAAGGTTAGGCGCCGAGTGGCAAGAGATCGACGATTGGAACTGCTGCGGCGCCACGGCCTACATGTCGGTGAATCCCCGCAAGGCGCATGCGCTGGCCTCACGCAATTTGGCTTTGGCCGAGCAGCAAGCGAATCGCAATGGGGATCCGGTAGACATCATGGCCCCGTGCAGCGCTTGTTATCTTGTGCTATCAAAAGCGAAAAAATTTTTGCAGGCCGATGCGAACAATGGGCGGGAGATTTTACGCACCATGGAATCGGTTGGGCTGCATTACAAAGACAAAGTGCAGATTCGGCACCCACTCGATATCTTGGTAAACGATATCGGTTTGGAAGCGGTACAATCCGCTGTTTGTGAATCGCTGGATGGGATGAAGGTGGTGTCGTATTACGGCTGCCAGGTGGTGCGGCCCTATGCGACGTTTGACGATCCCTACAACCCCATGAGCATGGACCGATTGATGGAAGCGGCAGGAGCGGCGGCGCTGCCCTGGCCGGTGAAAACCCGCTGCTGTGGCGGCTCGCATATGGGAACCATGCAGGATGTCGGCTTGCGGCTATGCTACATCCTATTGCATGAGGCGAAAAAATATGGGGCCGAGGCGGTGGTGACGGCCTGCCCGCTGTGCCAGTTCAATCTGGAATGCTACCAGGATGAAATGAAGAAGCGGTTCGGCGAAGAATTGAATCTACCGGTTTTGTACTTCAGTCAACTGTTGGGCAAGGCCATGGGAATCAGTGAAAAAGAATTAGGGATGCAACGATTGTTCGTTCCACTGCAACGCGCCCAAACTGCGGCTGCGAGCGTTTGAAAGGGTTTAGCATCATGAGTGATTTTCAACCAAACGGACAAACCAATGGAAATGGAACTCCGCGTATCGGTGTGTATGTATGCCATTGCGGGATCAATATCGCCGGCAAAGTGGATGTCGAATCACTGGCCGAATTCGCCAAAGACCTGCCCTATGTTGTCGTGTCGCGTGACTACAAATTCATGTGTGCCGACCCGGGGCAGGAATTGATTCAAAAAGACATTCAAGAGCACAAACTCAATCGGGTAGTCGTGGCTTCGTGTTCGCCTTTGATGCACGAAAACACCTTCCGCAAGGCGGTCGCCGATGCGGGAATGAACCCGTATTACTTTCAGATGGCCAATATTCGCGAGCATGTCAGCTGGGTGACCGAAGACAAAACTTGGGGGACTCAGAAAGCGAAATCGTTGCTTTCGGCGGCCATCAGCCGGGTGACCTGGCACACCGCGTTAGAAAAGAAGCGCGTCGATGTCAATCAACAGGTCATGATCGTGGGCGGCGGCATCGCCGGGATCCACGCCGCGCTGACCATTGCGAATTCGGGCAAACATGTGTATCTGGTCGAACGCGATCCAACCATCGGCGGCCATATGGCCAAGTTCGACAAGACCTTTCCCACGCTTGATTGCGCCGCGTGCATTCTCACGCCAAAAATGTCGGATGTGAAAAACCATCCCAACATCACGCTTTGGACCTATTCAGAAGTGGACAAAGTGGATGGGTATGTGGGCAATTACAAAGTGCGGGTGAAACGCAAACCGCGTTATATCGATGAAGACGCCTGTGTCGGATGCAACCTCTGTGTTGACGCCTGTGTTTACAAAAACGCGCGTTTTACCGACGATTTCAATGCCGGGCTGAGCAAGCGCAAGCCAATTTATATGCCGTTCCCACAGGCGACACCCGCAGTGGTGTTGATTGATCCCGAAACCTGCATGCAACTAAGCCGGGGCAAATGCAAACAATTATGCGCCGAAGCGTGTGAACGCGATGCCATTGATTTCAATCAAACCGAAACCTATGAAGAGGTCGAAGCCGGCGCGTTGATCATGGCCACCGGCTTTAAAACATTCGATCCCGTTCGCAAACCGATTTACGGGTATGGACGCTATTTGAATGTGTATACCAGCCTGGAGGTTGAACGATTAGTCAACGCCTCCGGACCTACTGGCGGTGAAATTATCCTGCGTGATGGTGAGCGGCCCAAATCGGTGGCCATTATTCACTGCGTAGGTTCCCGCGACAACGCCACCAATAATTATTGCTCCAAAGTGTGCTGCATGTATTCATTGAAACTGGCGCATCTGGTCAAAGAGCGCACCGGCGCTGAGGTGTACAACTTCTACATCGACATGCGTACACCCGGGAAGGGATATGAAGAATTTTACGACCGGTTATTGGAAGAAGGGACCCATTTCATTCGCGGGAGGGTGGCCGAAGTGACCGATTGTGCGATAACGCCTGAGGAAGAAGGCCGGATCATAGTACGTGTGGAAGATACATTGATCGGCATGCCGCGCCGGATTCCCGTCGACATGGTGATTTTGTCAGTCGGTCTCGAACCGCAATCCGATGCGGATGAGATGCGGCGCATGTTTAATATTTCGTGCAGCCGGGAAGGCTGGTTTACCGAGCGCCATCCCAAGTTGGCCCCGGTTTCAACCGCTACAGACGGCATTTACCTGGCGGGGGCGTGCCAGGGGCCGAAGGATATCCCGGAAACGGTAGCGCAAGCCGGAGCGGCGGCGGCAGAAGCATTGGCATTGTTGGATCGCGGGTATGTGGAACTGGAACCCAATACCGCCTCGATCGATGCGGATCTGTGTTCGGGATGCAAAACCTGCATTTCGATGTGCCCTTATACGGCAATTTATCGCGATGGAGAGCGCGGTGTGGCAGTAGTCAACGAAGCGTTGTGCAAAGGGTGTGGAACCTGCGTGGCGGCCTGTCCGTCCGGCGCGGCGCAGCAGAATCTGTTTACCGATGATGAAATCTATAGCGAAATTGAGGGGATTCTGAGCTATGTCTAATTCAACCGAATCCACAACAACAAACCAAGCAGCAACCGAATTTCAACCTCGCATTGTCGCCTTCTTTTGCAACTGGTGCACCTACACGGCGGCCGACCTGACCGGAGTCACCCGGGCCAGCTACGCTCCTAATGTTCGTGTCATACGCGTGATGTGTTCTGGCCGTATTGATCCCCAGTTTGTTGTGGCGGCAATGCGTGAGGGAGCGGACGGCGTGTTGATTGGCGGCTGCCATCCGGGTGACTGCCATTATATCGAGGGCAATTACAAGGCCTTGCGCCGCTTCAAAATGCTAAAGAGAGTCTTGCAAAGCATGGGCATTGAAGACAAACGCGTTCGGCTGGAATGGATCGCGGCGTCTGAGGGCGAAAAGGTGCAGCGGGTCATTAATGAAATGACCGCCGAGATCAAAGAACTCGGTCCGCTGCATTTGGCGCCTATGCCCAAACCTAACGGCGAAGCGCATGCGGATGACACCGAAAGCGGAGAACCCGCCATGGCCGTCGGTGCGAACAAGGAGGAATCATCATGAACAAACCCAAAGTTGGACTTTACTGGTGCGCTTCGTGCGGCGGATGTGAAGAAGCCGTGGTCGATTTGGCGGAAAAAATATTGGATGTGGTCGAAGCGGTAGACATCGTCTTTTGGCCCTGCGCGATGGATTTTAAAAAAGATGATGTACGCGCCATGGCCGATGGGGAGATTGATGCCTGCTTTGTGAATGGAGCCATTCGCACATCGGAAGAAGCTGAAATGGCTCATTTGCTGCGCCGCAAATCAAAAATTTTACTTGCGTTCGGAAGCTGCTCGCATACGGGCGGCATCCCGGGCTTGGGGAACTTGTATACGCGGGATCAAATTCTAGCGAACTCTTACTTTGATTCGGTCACCACGGTGAATCCCGACAAAGTGTTGCCGCAGGAAATCACCAAAGTTCCAGAAGGCGAAGTGGAACTGCCTCACTTTGAAGATGAAGTACGCAGTTTGGATCAAACGGTGGATGTCGATTATTACGTGCCCGGCTGCCCTCCGCCGGTGAACTTGTTGGTGGGTGCAGTCGAAGCGATCTTAACAGCCGAATTGCCCCCTAAGCGCAGCATTCTGGCCCCCAACGTGGCGCTTTGCAAAGAATGCCCGCGAATTGACAGCAAGCCCGAAGATGTATCGCTGAAAGAAATCAAACGTCCGCATGAAGTCGAAATTGATCAAGAAACCTGTTTGTTGGCGCAAGGGCTGCTCTGTCTCGGTCCCGCCACCCGCAGCGGCTGCGGCGCCCCTTGCGTGAACGGCAATATGCCTTGCACCGGATGCCTGGGTCCGGTGGATAAGGTTCACGATTATGGATTGTCTGCCCTGAAAGCGGTGGCTTCCATTCTTGACAGCCAGGATGACGAAGAAATCGACCGAATCATTGAGCAGATTCCCGACCCGGTTGGAACCTTCAACCGGTACAGTTTGCCCAAAACGTTTTTGCATCGAAGAATCAATCATCAGGGATAACCAATCGAGGGAAAATCATGGCACAGCAAATTCATATTGATCCTATCACCCGGCTGGAAGGCCACGGAAAAATCGACATCTTTTTGGATGACATCGGCAAGGTTGAAAAGGCGTATTTTCAAGTGCCTGAGTTGCGCGGCTTTGAAAAGTTTGCCGAAGGCCGGCCAGCCGAAGACATGCCCCAAATCACCTCACGCATTTGCGGCGTATGCCCTATGGCCCACCACATGGCCGCCACCAAGGCATTAGACGATCTCTACAAAGTTGAAGCCCCATCGGCCGCTAAAAAGGTACGGGAGCTGATTTATAACATTTTCACCTTTGAAGACCATGCATTGCATTTTTATTTTCTGGGCGGGCCAGACTTTATCGTCGGTCCCACCGCCGCCAAAGAAAAACGCAATATACTCGGTGTGGTGGGTGAAGTGGGGCTTGAAGTCGGCAAAAAGGTGATTGGCATTCGCCGCGAAATGCGCGATCTGATCAACTTTATGTGTGGCAAGGTGATTCACCCAGTGTTCGGGCTGCCCGGCGGGATATCGAAACCCATCCCCAAAGACAAATGGCAGGAATTTAAGGATGTTGCCGGGCGCGGGGTGGAATTCGCGCTCTTTAGCCTGGAAACCTTCGATAAAATCGTGCTGGGCAATGAGAAATATGTCGAATGGATCACCTCGGATATCTACACCCATGAAACGTATTACATGGGCTTGGTAGACCAAAATAACAAGGTGAACTTCTACGATGGCGATATTCGCGTAGTGAAGCCGAATGGGTCCGAACATTACAAATTCAAACCGCAAGAGTACACCAACTATGTGGCCGAGCATGTGGAGCCATGGAGTTATATCAAGTTTTGTTATTTGAAAGATGTGGGATGGGATGGATTTCACGATGGTGAGAAGAATGGTGTCTATAGCGTGGCTCCACTTGCCCGGCTGAATGCGTCGGATGGTATGGCCACCCCCAAGGCGCAAGAAGCCTATGAAAAATTTTATGAAACCCTGGGTGGCAAACCGGTGCATCACACATTGGCCAACCACTGGGCGCGGCTGATCGAATTGCTCTACGCCGCTGAACGCATTCAAGAACTGGCCAACGATGAAGAAATTGTCGACCCCAATGTTCGCACCATCCCCACCGAAACGCCCACCGAAGGCGTAGGGGTGGTCGAAGCGCCGCGCGGCACCCTCTTCCATCATTTTTGGACAAATGAAAAAGGCGTGATCACTCAGGCCAACTTAATTGTCGCCACTCAAAACAACGCAGCCCGAATCGCGCTCTCGGTCGACAAAGCGGCCAAGGGCTTGATCACCAAAGAAAACATGGATGACGGCATTTTGAACATGGTCGAAATGGCCTTTCGCGCTTATGACCCCTGCCATGGCTGCGCCACCCACGCGCTCCCCGGCCAAATGCCGCTGATTGTAACGGTACGCGATCCGGAGATGAATGTAGTACGCGAGTTTAAGAGAGATTAAGTTTGATTATTCCTTAACCATTCCCTCCCCAAGATTGGGGAGGGTTAGGGTGGGGTTGAGATTGTTGAAATCAGTAAAAAACATTTCCCACAACCCCCTCTAAATCTCCCCCAACTTGGGGGAGACTTAACTACAACACCAGGGTATACACATCATGAAAATTCTTGTATTGGGCTTAGGAAACGATATTATCGCCGATGATGGATTAGGGATATTTGCAGCGCGCCAACTAAAAGAATCTCTGCAGCATTATTCCGGTATCGATGTCTTCGAAAGTTCGGCGGCAGGGATCGCCCTGCTCGAAGTCTTTATGGGCTATGAAAAAGCCGTAATCATCGATGCGGTAAAAACCGGAGAGTGTGAACCGGGGACCATCCAGGAATGGAAAGCGGAAGAACTCTCTGAAGTGCTCGCCCCCTCTCCCCATTATGCTGGCTTGCCCGAATTGCTGGCTCTCGCCAAACAAATGCATCTCGATTATCCCCAAGAATTCGCCATCTATTCGATGGAAGCCGAAGACCCCTACACCATCGGCAAAGGACTGACACCTGTGATTGAAGGGAAACTTCCAGAACTGGTCAAACAAGTTCAAGAGCGCGTATTGCAGTGGGTGAAAATGGAAGCTGTAGTATGATTTGGATATTGTTGATTTGTTGATTCTCTGATAACCTAAAATCTTTCTTGCATTATGAAGATTCATATTTAAGATATATAAGACAAACCGGCAAAAAGTCCGATCCAGAAAACGGCCACATAATATATAGTAATGCAGGCATCTAAAATGCGTTATATGATGATGCAGGCGAGGACGCCCACCAAGGCGCGTCTATGACCTGCGCTCCAAAAAAGACTTTTTGCCGAATTGTCATATACAGAACAGGTTTTGGAGGTTTTTGAATGGCAATATCAAATGTGAATCTTGGCAAACATTGGGAAGATTTTATCAACCAAAAAATAAAATCTGGCCAGTATCGTTCTGCCAGTGAATTGATTTGTGATTCTTTACGATTGCTTGAAGAGCAGGAAGTAAAACGAGATGCTATACGGGATGCATTGATAAAAGGAGAACAAAGCGGTTCAGCAAGTTCGTATGATATGGCGGATATAAAAAAAAAA
>CAZEZQ010000173.1:0-8616 GCA_964516245.1 uncultured bacterium
CCAGTTAAGATTACATCACCGGAAGATGCGAGGCCATTGGATGGCTCGAATAGGAAGCCTAAGCGGTCGGCGTCATTGTCGCGCATGGCGGTCATGGAATTGATATTCCATCCCATATCCAAATCGCGGTCCGGGCCAAAACTGACTACGACATATTGCACTCCAGATTCAGTGATGTAAGGCACCATCCCGTAATCGTAATAGTTCCAAAAACAATCCGCCCCGATTGCTCCTCCGGGGTTTTCGGAAGTAAAAAAGTCTTTGAACATATCTGAAGAAGAAAGATAGGCTACAGGTGTGGTCAGCCGGTTGTAGGCGATAATATCGACACATGGACCGCCTGGATCTGGAGGATAGGCGTTGCGGTCCAATTGATACATAGACAAGGCTTGGCTGATGGTTCGAAAATCAGACTGCAAGCGGGCCAGTTTGGCGCGCATTTGGGCATTGAGAAAATTGGGCACGGCGATGGCCGCCAAAATGCCGATGATCGCGACGACGATGAGTAGTTCGATGAGGGTGAAACCGCGTTGTTGATTAATTTTCATGGAAATCCTTCCTTTGAATATTTATTTAGATTATATTCGGCAAGGAACATTTTGTAGAGTTCTATAATAAGAAGAGTGCCTTGTTTTCATTCATCCCCAATCATTTCAATTCCAATAAGTTTGGTGATAAAAATGCAAAGAGTTAATTCACAAGAATGCTTTTCAAGTATATCTAATCATTTTATCTATTTCCAAGAAGGTGACTGTATAAAAAACGCGAAAGAACTTGTACCCGAAAATTATGTCGACCTCATCATCACCGACCCACCTTATGGAATAGAGGGCGATCAACTTCATCAACATTACAACCGTAATGAATCGTTTGTGATTGACGGATATGTTGAAATTCCAGCCGAAGAATATGAAACATTCACAATCAATTGGCTGAAAGAAGCCGAACGTGTTTTAAGGCCCGGCGGCAGTTTGTATTTGGTTAGCGGATGGACACAGCTGCATCATGTTCTAAACGCGAAAGCGCGCACCCATCTTCATTTGGTCAATCACATTATCTGGAAGTACAATTTTGGGGTTTTTACACGCTCTAAATATACAACCTCGCATTATCATATTCTTTATATGACCAAACCGGGGGCTAAACCCACATTCAACACATACTCACGTTATTCTCCCAAACAAAAAACCAATGACAACCGGTCGGTTTTATATTCGGATATGGAGGATGTGTGGGTGATTCCCAGAGAGTATAAAAATGGCAAAGTGCGGCATAAAAACGAATTGCCGTTTCAGCTGCTGCAGAAGATCATGCAGTATTCGAGCAATGAAGGGGATATCGTGGCCGATTTTTTTGCTGGGAGTTTTTCAACAGCCAAGGTGGCCAAGGGATTAAACCGTAACTTTATTGGTTTCGAGATCAGCCAAGAGGCTTGTGAGCATCAGAAGCAGGAAGTGGAGAAGATTCAGTGGGGAGAGATGCTGGATCAGGTGCCACAGGGCAAGGATGAACGGCCTGGGAAACAATATCAGGCTTGGAGTGAAGAAGAATCGCAACTGCTGTTGCAGCGATATGAAGAGTATCGTACACGGGGTTTCACCAAGCGCAATGCGATCGACCGATTGTGTGATGATTTGGGCCGGGGGTATTTTGCCGTGTTGAATGCTTTGAAGAAGCATGGGTTGTAGGGGGAGGTATAAAAAAACCCTCCTGGTTTTAGGAGGGTTTGAATTTGATATTGGTTGGAAGGAGTTTAAAGATTACCCGAGAATTTTGCGTGCTGCTTGTTCAGAAACATCGCGGCCGTCGAAACCGCCGTTGGCCAGTTTTTGTTTGGCGGCTTCTACCGCATCGGCCCGCACATCTGGCTGGGCTTGGGCCGAAGCAATAAGACGTTTGACCGCTTGAGCCTCTTTGGCGCCTGCGGCAATATCAATCGTATCTTTTGCAACACTAGATGATGTAGTCTCTGGAGCCTCTTTGTTTCTGGCGTTTACGCCTTTCGAGGAGCTCTTATCTACACGATTCGGTTGATTCGTATTGTTATTTAGTCCAACAATGTCAACCATGATTGTTCTCCTTCCTTGCCACTCAACCGTTACTCTTTGTATCGTATCATTTTTTATAATTACATCAATAGAGTTACTTTTGAAATACTTCCCTACATTATCTTGTATCGTCTTGCGCCAGTAAAACTTAAAGAAAAAAACGTTATTCCTTTATATTATACTTTAATTTTTTAGAGAACTAAACAAATTGGCAGTTGTAAAAAATTTTCTCTTCACTGACGATCCGGCAAAAAGTAAAATCCAGCATTTTGTTGTACCACATCTTGGAGCGCAGGCGTCCCGCCTGCTCTATATGTAGTTGCAGGCGAGGACGCCTGCGCTCCAAAAATAACTTTTTGCCGGATTCTCTTCACAAGTATCGTCACTTTTAGACAAATACTGAAGAGAAATCAAAAGAATGTTAAGGGATTTCCTATTGAAAATTCAATCGAAACAATAGTACAACCTTTTCATTTATTTGGATTTATATTCGCACACTTCATGTAGAACAGTAAAGATGCGTATAGACTCAAAAGCCCGAAAAATTCTTTGTCTATCAAAAGTTGCATGATTCCATGTGGGATATGTTCGGGTGAGAATGCCGTTTGGAAGCAAAAAAGACAAATTGCCAACAAAAAAATGCAAAGCCAATTGCGATATTGTATCGAATGAATTAAAGAAAATGTGAGGGGGAAAACTGTCCATGCCAAGGTATACCCTGCCAAACGGGGCGTTAGTAACAAAAGAGTGCACATCAATAATGCCAATATAGCAGATGAATGGGGGTTTTCACTTCGTTTCCGGTATTTGTGAATTATCCAACAGGTTAATAAAAACACCAACAATGGGAACAATGGGACAAGAACTGAAACCGCCAAGTCTGATCGAATTAGAGGTTCGGCAAAATAGGTATCGCTAAATGTGCGTAATATTACTGTAGTGGAAGAGCAATTGTAAAAGCTTTGCACTTGCTCATCCCAAAGGCGCTGCCAGGTTGGGCTTTGAAAGAATTGCATCCATTGCAGAGTGGCTGAATAATCAATCAAAAAATAAAGTGCAATGCCACACCCCACTGCAATGCATCTGCGCAGAAATTGCCAGTCACGCAAATGCAGGGGATAGAGAATAAGTAACAATGGGATGCCTTTGAACAAAGTAGCGGCAATGCACAACGAGATTGAGGCAATCCAGTTTTTATGGTTTTGCCAAGAAGCGAGGAATAAGAGTATTAGAGTGGATTCAAAAATTGCCACATTGCCCGCGTTTATATCCAAAGCAATTGGGCGGAAAGAAAGAACTATTATATGCAAGAGAATAAGCCAAAATATCGAGGGAGGTTTCTTGAGTAGATGAAGAATCAGAAAGATTGAGAATTCCAGCGCAATGCATTTCAATAAGGCCCAAATCAATGAGGCTTCGAAAAATGGCAAGCATCCCAAGGGATACATAAGGCAGGCTAATAGAGGCGAATACAAATAGGGCAAACCACCATAACCAACACCGATGGTTTCATCTCCCTGGTTCATCAAGGATTGGGGATCATAAGGGTTTTCTCCCTCCGCCAACACAATAGAAGCCAGGTAATAGACATTGAAATCCCATTGCCTGAGAACGGTGTATTTGTACATCCCAAATAGAATCCCAAATCCAACGATGGCAAAGATCCACTGATGAAAGTATGGTAAAGGCCGAAAGATAGGATTCTGTCGAGACATAGAGGGAGACACCTTTAGAGGAGCAGCAACCGTAAATCCAAGTTCAGTTGACGGGCGATTCCCTGCCGGGCGTTCCAAAGAGAGCGGTCGATTTTGTCTAAAATTTCATGGCCTTGCTTGATATCTTTGCGGCTGAGATTTTCATTTTGTATGCAACGATTGAGATGCTCTAGCCACACTTCGGTTTGGGCACAGAAATCGAATATGGTGGGAGGGATTTCATCGGGTTCGAGCCCAAACCGATCCAACCAACGGATAAATACGACATTGCCGCGCAAGATATCCTGGCAATGTTGAGCCAACGATTCTTTGGTTCGTAAAGAATCCATTCCACTTTTCTTCTGTTTCTTATTGGATGGATCAAGAGAAATCACCTTGGCCGAGTTTGGTTCGGGGAAATTGCACCATTCGTAGATCATCTGGCGAAATGTTGGTGTGGTTTGATTGATTTGATGCTTGAAAGACGGAAGAGATTCTTCTAAGAGCGCCGTTTCGTTGGATTCTGACAAAGGCAATACCGTAGCGCCATTGGGTTCGTTGTAAATCGGGGGGTGTTGATTCTTCCATTCGTACAGCTGTTTCAGAAAACGATCATGATTCAAACACAATTCAGTGAGATTGGTATAATCGTCACGTGAAATAATGTTTTCTTGGCGAAGATATTCAAAAAAAATTCGAAGGCTGTCTAATAGCCTAAGCAGAGTGTTTTCATGGGGGTTGTATTTTTTTTGCATGTACCACAAACCGGCGAAATCCTGTAATTTCTCTGGAGTAACACATGAAATATCTTGTAAGTAATGGTAAGTGTGATATTCAAGCGCAAACAACCGGGTGCAAGACAAATGATGTTCTGCCCGGACCGGCGAATCGCCAGCCAATAATCGGCTGCTATAGTATTCTTCCAACAAGTCTTCTGTTTTGGTGGAAGTTTCGTTTTCCAATTGTTCTAAAAAAGAATTCACGGTTCAATGAAGGTCCCTAAAAAGATAACAAACAGTATCGTGATTATTATAATCGTGTTAGAGGCTTTCATGAAAGCGCACTACTATTCATGTGATACGGCAAAAAGTCTTTACTTGTAATGCGGACATCTTGTCTGCAACAGCATGCAGGCAGGATGCCTTCACCACAATATAATGCAGGCAAGATGCCCGCACCACAATATGATGCAGGCGAGGACACCCACCAAGGCGCGTCTATGACCTGCGCTCCAAGGCAGGCGAGACGCCTGCGCTCCAAAAAAGTCTTTTTCTGGAACGTTTTTCGTAAAGGATGATGCAATTGAAAACATATTTAGCAACTTTATTTCTTTGGATTTTATTCCTCCCGGTTTTTTGCAGCGCTGTTGAAATCCGCTCGGGTGTATTAAATGAATCTGAAATATGGAACCTGGCTGATTCGCCCTATAAAGTACAGGGTGAATTGAAAATCCCCCCTGGGGTTGAATTGATCATTCAAGCGGGAGTGGAAATTCGAATGCTGGGCGATTCGTTCATACGGATCCATGGAAAATTGCATGGATTGGGAGAAGCAGATAACCCTATTTCATTTGTGGCGGATGAAGATTTACGATGGAAAGGCTTGCTGTTTGAAGAAAAAAGTTCGGGCCGTTTGCAACATTGCCAATTGGATCACGGCTCCCATTTTGGCGGCAATCGCAACGGCATGATTACCGCTTACCGCTGCGCGGGGAGTGTGATTATCGACAGTTGCACATTTACCGATTGGCCGGGCAATTTTGATAGCAAAGCCACCCAAGCGTATTTTTCGCCATTGATGGAAATTCGCCATTGCTATTTTGGGCCGGGAGCCAATGAAGCCGTTCATGGATACGCCAGCCCGGTATTGGTGGAACATTGTATTTTTGACCGCCGTTTTGGATATAGCGACGCCATTGATCTTGCCGGGGTTCAATTGCCTCTCCCCCGCCCCGCCATTCGTTATAACAGGTTTTTGGGAAGCATTGACGATGCGATCGATTTGGATGCCTATGATGCATGGGTAGAAGGCAATTGGGTGATGAATTGCCGGGGAGGCAGCAACGACCCCATCGGGATTTCAGGCGATCAAGAGTCTAAACCTGTATTGATCAACAACGTGATATACAATTGCGAAACCGGAATTGGATTTAAGAATGGAGCCGATATCACTGTGATCAACAACACAATTGTAAATTGCGATAGAGGAATTTGGCTGCACCAAGAACCGGCAAGTGCAACCGTCATTAACACAATCATTTGGGGGGAGAATCAGAATGCCTCCATCCGGTTGGAACCCGGTTCTACGATTGATGTTTCATATTCTATTGTTGAAGGTGAAAACGTATATCCTGGAGAAATGAACCAAAACCGGAATCCACAATTTGCTGGAATTCATGATTTGAACTTTACACTTTTGCCGGGCTCTCCAGCCATTGATGCCGGGCTTTCATCAGATTTGGAATCTCTACCGCAGTTGGATTTTCGTGGGAAAGCGCGAACCCATACGATTGATATCGGCGCGTTTGAATATCAATTACAGCCTAATGTGATAATGGATTGGTGGAGACATTGAGTTGCCATCAATTCTCTACGTTTGCAGTGGAGCCGAATTCTCCACCGTGGTGGTTGAAATCGGGCCATTTGCAAACGATTTTCGCTTCGATTTTCAGTGAAGCGCCGAAAATCAATTACAGGCGTGAGCGCTGGGAGTTGGACGATGCAGACTTTTTGGATATTGATTTTGCCGACGGGAAACCGGGCGCCCCCTGGGTGATCGCCAGCCATGGTTTGGAGGGCAGTTCTTATTCCCGTTACATTCTTCGTTTGATGAATACGGCTCAAAACATGGGATGGAATGCGGCGGTATACAATTTTCGCGGTTGCAGCGGTGAAACCAACCGGTTGCTGCGCTCGTATCATTCAGGCGACACACAAGATTTGGAATATATAATTCAAACGATACATGGGCGATGCCATTGCCCCACCATTTTTTTAGCCGGTTATAGTTTAGGGGGGAATGTAATTGCCAAATGGTTGGGTGAAAAAAGCTCAAATGCTCTTGAATTGGTTCAAGGAGCGGTGCTTTGCTGTACTCCATTCGATCTACTTGCCTGCCAAAAGAATATGGACCGTGGTTTCAACCTGATTTATGTATGGCGTTTTTTACGGACATTGCGAAGTAAAGCGAAACAGAGAATGCAATCGAATTCTCATGCCATCGATATCAAACGGGCAATGAGGGCATGGACCATTCGTGAATTTGACGATGCTTTTACCGCTCCCGCCCATAAATTTCGGGATTATTTGCATTACTACTCTTCTTCCAGTTCCAAGCCATATTTGAAGCATATCAAAGTGCCTACATTGGTAATTCACGCTTGGGACGACCCGTTGATCCCCTCCAATTCGTTTCCCGATCCTTCAGAAGTCAGCAATCAAGTGTTGCTGCGTCCCGTTGCTCACGGCGGCCATATTGGTTTTTATGATAAAACATATAAGGCATATTGGGTGGACCGGCAAATTGAACGTTGGTTCCGCTTATTGCAGAAAGGAAAAGATCATGAATGAGACATGATCAAAATGGTGTGTAAGTATCGACTTCGTTGCGGGTTGGCAATGAAGGTTGAGCTCCCATTCGGGTAACCGACATTGCGGCGGCAAGTTGCACCCAAGTTAGATCGGATGGTATTTTAGAGCCTTCGGCCAACGCGACCGCCAATGCTCCGGCAAAGCAATCTCCAGCTGCCGTGGTATCTACCACGTCAAAGGAGAACACTGGAATTGTTCGTAATATTTTTTTATTTCTATATACACAGCCCTCTGACCCGCAGGTGATTATCACGTTACGTACACCCTGATCCAACAATTTCTGTGAAAGGGTTTCTGGAGAGCCTTGCATTTGAAGCAAGGCTGATGCTTCGTGTTCATTAGGGAGGATATAATCCACATTTTGCAGCAATGTTTGGGGCAAAGGTTGATTGGGCGCTGGGGCGGGGTCTAACACAACAATTGCCTTTTTTTGACGCCCGATTTTCGCAGCGTGCTGCACGACATCCAGCGGGATTTCCAACTGCAGCAAAATGATATCACCTTTATTTATAATGTCTTGCAGTGGTTGAACATCATTTTCAACCATCTTCGCATTTGCTCCCGGGGCAACGGCAATGTAATTTTCCCCTTTTTCGTCGACGACAATTAGCGCAACGCCAGATTGTTCGGAGGAATCTTGCACAATAAATTCGCTATTGATCCCTTCTTGGCGATACGCTTCGAGGCTGCGATTGCCGAAATCATCATCACCCACCCGGCAAAAAAAAGTCACCTGGCCTCCCAAGCGAGCGGCCGCCACGGCCTGGTTGGCTCCTTTGCCGCCTTGCACAGAGACAAATTTCCCGCCCAGCACCGTTTCTCCAGGAGCAGGCAAGCGGCTGCACTGCACAACCATATCGGTATTGGAACTGCCTATTACATAAATTGAGTGGGCCATTTTATTGTTTCAACGTTAGTTTTCGGTAATCGATGACTTCCAAAGGTGTGGGGATGTAATCATCGACTTCTTTGCCATCCAAATGATTTTTCGCCGCTCGAACGCCATAGGCGCCCATCAGTTCAGGATGCTGATCGATCGTGGAAATAATTTTGCCCGCCAAAATGGCTTCCTGAGCCGCCTTGAGGTTATCATACGAAGTCACGGCGATTTCGCCGGTTCTTCCAGCAGCATCGATGGCCCGGATAGCCCCAAGCGCCATGCTGTCGTTGGAAGCAAACAGCCCGTTAATTTCTGGATGGGCCGTCAGCATATTGGTAAAGGCTTGATATGCTTTTTCGGTTGCCCATTCGGCGGTTTGTGAGGCAACCACTTCAATATGTTCT
>CAZEZQ010000174.1:0-8599 GCA_964516245.1 uncultured bacterium
ATTGGCCTTGCAGAGCAGCTTCTTCAAGTGAGGGTGATCGCCAAATGTAATGGATTCCAATTGGTTGTATTCGCAATTGACTTCTTTAAGCAATGGATTGTTGGAGAAATCGAGATGTTTGATTTGGTTGTACCGGCAATTCAATTCTTTGAGTTTGGGGATATGTGTCAAATCCAGTTCAGTCAAACCATTCCCCGGACAGATAAGCACTTCGAGATTGGGGGTTTTGGACAAATCGATTTCTTCTACAAAATGGCCACTGAAATGCAATTCAGTGATATTGGGAAAGTATCGAAGACCGGTTAGGTCTTTGATTTGCTGATTACCGGTAATGGTGGGTGTTAGTAAAGCTCCGCTATAGGCGTGGGCTTGTTCGAGTGTAATTCTCTCCTCCGCATTCACTTTAAGCATCTGCAGCACGGCTTGATAAAAATTTGGATCGGGGAAATTCTTAGGTTTGTTGATGTTTTGCCCCAGCAGAAATTTGGGGACCCCATAGATCAGCATCAGCGCGAAAACACACGCCACCAAGCCGATTTCCCATTTGTGTTTTCTCCAAAACCGTTTCATGAGTGGCCCTCACAATTTGAGAGATCGTGCCGTTTTTGATCTTGGTAACGAACGATTTCACGTTTGATGATTCGTCTGGGTGGAATCGTTTCAATCTTTTTAATAAAGGCAAGAATGTCATCCAGATCATCGCAGTTCAAATAGTTGTTAGAGATATACAAACGGTCAAATAATAAATGGGGTGTTAGATTTACAAACTCTGTGAAACGATTGGACGAGAGATTCACATACTGTAGCTCGTTTAGGTGAGACAAATTGATAGTTCCTAATTTGTTGTCGCTGGCATCCAAAGAACGGAGCTTTTTGTTGTTCAAATCCAGTTCGGTTAAACCGGCTCTTTGTATAGCCAGATAAGTCAATTCAGCATTCTGGCTGAGATCGATATTGAACAATGGATTGTATCCGCAATAAAGAGTTTCTAGATTTTTGCATGGAGACACATCGAGTTCTTGCAAACCACATTTTTCCGCACGAAGCACTCGCAAATTGGGGTTGTGAGAGAGGTCGAGTGTTGCCAATGGGTTGTTGCTGCAAATAAGCGATTCGAGGTTGGGCAGGGTGGAAAGGTCAAGATGTTGGATATGACTGTTGGATACATCCAAATACCTCAGATTTGGTAGTTCCGGCATTTTCAAATGTTGAATCAGATGGTCTTGGCATTCAAAATGTTCAATGTTCGTGAAATATTTCAGCCCTGTCACCGCGAGAATAAACCCCGCCTGTTTTGATTTGAGAAATTGATTCATTTCCTTCTTTTGCTGTTGAAGCGGCAATCCTAAGAGGCGGCTGGGGAAAGCGGATTGGGGATAATTGGGCGCGTTGAGAATAAAGTCTTCAGTTTTATCAGCGGCCTCCAATGCAGAAAAACTCTCACCCGGTGGTACCCCCATATAATTTTCGACCGCGTTGCGAAAATTAGGGTCGGGAAAATGCCTCTCCGTATTGATATTCTGCGCCCGCAAAAACTTGGGCACCCCGTATATCACCAACAGACTCAATACGCAGAGTACGATGCCCAGTTCAATCCCATGCTTTTGCCAAAATCGTTTCATGGTATGGCGGCTTGAGAAAGCCTACCTCCCCTTTTCAGATGCATTATCTCTATATATACGATTAGCGTAAATACAAGGAAACGTCAATTAAATAATTCATTTTGATTTAAGATGGTGGGTATGTTTCAACGAAAGGATATTGAATTATTTTCTTATCTTGAGTAACGAGAGGGCATTGTAGGAGTCTAGAAGTAGCAATAATGATTTGGTCAGATGGGTCTTTATGAAAATATCCTGGTAATTGAGTAGATTCAATTATGATGGGAATATCTAGGGGTATTAAATCTATCCCAAATTTTTGGAATGCATTTTTAAACCAAGCCGCTAACGTAGTATTCAGATCTAATTTTTGATGTTCTACTAATTTTGAGATTACCCAACATGAAATTATACTTACCCCTATTCCAAGTGACTCATAATCAGTAATTAATTTCTGCATTTTATAGTGAGCAAACTGGGGTCATGAACTCACCATACCTAAATATGAGTATCTTATAGAATCATTGAAGAACATCCCAATCTTCAAGCGCAACAGGATCATAAGGTTGGTCATATCGGGAAAGTTTCCCCCGTAAAGGATATTTGGAATGAGAAGTATTTTTAGGTGTGGCGCGAATCTCAACTTCCACTTCTTCGCCCGCTTGAAAATAAAGTTCGCGCAAGACGATTTTGCCATCTTCTTCCAATTTGGTTTTTGTTTTGTAAATGTTCATTGAGTATCTCCGTTTTGGCCTATAATTTATCTCATATCAAATACTTGAAATCCAGGAATTCAATTTTACATTATGAATCCGCAAAAGTTATTGAATAAAATTATCAACAATCCCAAAAATGTCCGTTTTCGTGATATGATTATTCTTGTAGAAAAGTTTGGATTTGTACATGATCGTACGAAAGGAAGCCATCATATTTTCGTTCATCCAGATATTCCAGATTTATTGAATTTGCAGAATTCAAATGGTGAGGTTAAGCCTTATCAAATTAAACAATTTCTAAGCCTTGTAGAACAATACAATCTTAGCTTGCAGGAAGACTAATATGAAAGATTATCACATTAACATCTTTTATAGCGAAGAAGATGGTGGGTATATAGCGGATATTCCCGATTTAACCGCTTGTTCCGCCTTTGGTTCAACGCCGGCTGAAGCATTGGCTGAGCTTGAAACGGCCAAACAAGCCTGGCTTGAATCTGCCAAAGCGAACAAAAAGCCTATCCCTGAGCCACAATATAAACCAGCTATTTATCAAACCATTGCTTAACCCAAATTCCCTTGTTCATCAAACTTCATCTCTTTGGGTTCCGATAACACCTTGATGTGCTCCATAGGCCGCAGCTCATCAAGCAGCCCTTCGGCAACCCATATACGATCGAGTGACAGGGTGTCTTGAATGCGGATCATGCGCACGTTTTGGGCGCTGGCGTCTTCTTGCAGCGAGGTCATGCATTGCTCCAACATTTCTTTGTCGCTGTCGAAATAGGGGGGGATGCCGCCGCAAATGACATTGCGTGAAGTAATGGCGTTGAGATAGGTGATGCGCCGGTCCATCTTGTCGATCACCCGCTTATGGCAAAAGTCGGCCAACCCGATGCCCACTGCGTTGCCTTTGGTTTCATCCGTAATATCACGAATCAAAATTCGCGTAACGTTAGGATTCTCGTTTTGCCAGCGCGCATTGATGCGGTAATAGCGGCCGGTGATGTTGGGGTCGAGCCCCACACCACTGATGTTTTTGCCGATGTAGTCGATGATCAGGGCATCGATCTGCTGCACGGGAAAAGCAGGCAAGAGTTTTTTGGATTCTTTCAGCAATTCTTTTTCACGTTCTTCAATCTGGGGGGCGGGCAGCGCTACGATTTTGGCAGGGTCGTGATAGGCGTTTTCGACGATCATCACCCCGGCGAGAATCTTGCCGCTTTCCATCACCACCCGGCCGAGTGAAGCAATCAATGGAGAATGCTCGTGGTGAAATGTCCGGCTGTGAAAAGTTCTGGCCCCTTCGATTTTTCCCAGGCCGATGGCAATCATTTTCATCATCCCGCTTTCCACATCGCCGTGAAAATCTGTATGGGCTTTGATGCGGTTGATGAGAATCACCCCATCGCTCTCCATCGCGGTTTTGGCGATATAGACAGGATGCCCTTCCGGCGTTTCTCCAAATTGCACGGTTTCCAAACTCAAATCCAACGGGGCGCCGATGGCTTCTGGGGTGATGCCGTAATTTTCGAGAATTTCACGCTGCCCTTCTTCGGTGCCGCCGCCGTGCGACCCCATTGCCGGGATCAGAAACGGTTCGGCCCCGTGGTCGCGAAGCCAATTAACAACGATTTTGGACATTTTGCCGATATGGGTAATGCCCCGGCTGCCCACCGCCACGGCGATGCGCTTGCCTTGAACGGATTCATGATTCAAGACGTTTTCTTCCAATTGCGATGTCAGAGTCTCTGCTATATTTTGAATTTGAGGCCGTTCAAATTCTTGTTCAACCAGGGCCATACGAGGCAGTGCGGTCATTTGCATTCTTCCTTTACAAACAGAGTCTAATGAAATCATAGCGGAAATTTTTAGAAACATGAAATGATAAATGATGCTCCAGCAAACAAGCATATTCAAGGATAAAATGCTATAACAATTTTGGAGCGCAGGCGTCCCGCCTGCTTATTGTGAAATGCAGGCGAGGACACTTGCTTATTGTGAAATGAAGGCGAGGACACTTGCTTATTGTGAAATGCAGGCGAGGACGCTTGCGCTCCAAATTCAAAATCATGCAATATATCCTTCATAAAACAATTCCCCTATGCCTTTACCAGAAAGAATAGATTTGGGAAAGTATGAAAAACAAGAAAGGCTAGTGACATGCTATGAACGAAGCACGATTTCGACTGGAGAATAAAGTGGCATTAATCACCGGCGCTGCTTCCGGCATTGGCAAAGCCATCGCTCACGAGTTTGCCCAGGCGGGCGCCGCAATTTGCATTGCCGATGTGAATCAAGATGGGGCAAGTCAAACCGTTGAGGAACTGAAGAAGCATGGGGGAGACGCATCCGCATACGAATGCAATGTGACCGATAGCGAATCATGCCAGGCAACGGTTAACGCCATTCAGTTGGATTGGAAGCGGATCGATATTTTGGTGAACAACGCCGGTGTGGGCCTGGTGGGAGATTTGTTGAATACAAAAGAAGAAGATTTCGACCGGATTATGAATGTAAATGCCAAAGGGGTTTTTTTGATGACCCAATCGGTGTTGCCTCTGATGATCGAGCAAGGCAAGGGCAATATCATCAACATGGCCTCGATCGCCTCGCTGATCGCGGTGAAAGACCGTTTTGCCTATTGCGCCTCTAAAGGGGCGGTGTTGATGATGACCAAATGCGTGGCATTGGATTATGTGAAGCAGGGCATCCGCTGCAACTGCATTTGCCCGGCGCGTGTTCATACACCATTTGTGGATGAATATTTAAAGAAAAATTATCCCGGCCAAGAGCAGGAAATGTTCGACAATCTGTCGAAATACCAGCCGGTGGGCCGAATGGGCAAACCTGAAGAAGTCGCCTATCAAGCACTCTACCTGGCCAGCGAAGAATCGTCGTTTCTCACTGGCGCCGCTCTGCCGTTGGATGGCGGCGTGTTGATGGGTTGATTATCGAAACAATGCTTTGACGATAGTCATGCAATGAAATTGAGCCAGGCTGCCACCGCAAACGGCCAGCCGGTATCGATTGAAGTCTCCGATTCTGAAGTGGTGCGAAGCGAACCCCGGCTCATTCGTAATGCCTGGCCGGGTCCCATTTTGAGGGAAAAGCGAAGATTGCGGTTATTGTATAAACCAGGGCTGGTTTCCCAAAGCCGGTAGGGATGTTGGTATTTGCCGATGAGAGGGCTCTTGCCATTCAAAAATACTTGAAATGTAGGGTATTTTTGCGCATAAGAAGAAGAAGGGAGAAATCCAATACAAAAGATCACCAAAATGAAACCAAATCCAATTCGTTTCATGGCCCATGCCCTCCAATAAATGATTAGTAGCACAAGCCTGTATGCATGTCAAATTCTTTATGATTTTTGTGGGACCGAGAGCAATTCCAACTGATGATTCAAACGCTCCAACTCCGATTTCTCTTGTTCGTACCGGTTGCGTTCGCCTTCTACCACTTCTTTGGGGGCTTTGCCGGTGAAACTTTTGTTGGAGAGTTTCTTGTCGCGCTTTTCGAGCATGCCCTGCAATTGCATAATCTGCTTTTTCAGGCGTTCGATTTCTTTTTCTTCGACTTCGGCGGGCCAATGCACTCGAATCTCACAACCGCTCACGATGCCCACAGACGAAGCAGGGTGCGGCTCTAAATCTGTATCCGCCCTCAACTCAGGGGTAATCTTGCTGAGCGAGGCCATCGCCGGGTAAAAGCGCTGCAAAAAGGCTTCATCGGCATCGCTGTGGATTTTGAAATCCACCGTGGTTTCGGTATTGGGGGCGATGCCCAATTCACCGCGAATGTTGCGGATGGTGTAGATTATCTCTTGGAAACGCTTCACATCATTTTCAAGCGCATCGTCAAAGCGTGAAGTATCAGGTTTGGGATAGGTGGTGCACGAAACGCTGATCACATCTTCGTTGGGGATATCTACCTTCTTCAAAATCTGCCACACCTCTTCGGTAATAAACGGCACAAAAGGATGTAACATGCGTAACGTGCATTCCAACACCTGAAAAGCAACAATTTTCACCGTGTTTTTAGCGTTTTCATCCTCTCCATACAAACGCGGTTTGATCAGTTCCAAATACCAATCGCAGTACTCATGCCACACGAAGTGATAGAGCGCATCGGCCGATTCGTTAAATTTGTATTCTTCCATCCCTTTGCGGCAGGCGGCGATGGTGTGCTGCAGGCGCGAGAGAATCCAACGGTCTTGCCATTCGAGATGCTCTTCGGGGATAGTGGATGAGAGTTTTTCATCATCTTCAATGGTGGCGAGAATCAAACGGGTGGCGTTCCAAATTTTGTTGGTGAAGTTGCGGTAGCCTTCGATGCGGTCTTCAGCCAGATTAATATTGCGGCCCTGGGCGGCCAATATGGCGAGCGTGAAGCGCACTGAATCGACGCCGTATTTGTTGATCACATCGATGGGATCAATGGCGTTGCCCAATGATTTCGACATTTTGCGGCCATGAGAGTCGCGCACCAGAGCAGTGATGTAGACGTCATAAAAGGGTACGTCTTTCATGATGTAAAGGCCCATCATGATCATGCGCGCCACCCAGAAGTAGATGATGTCGTGCGCGGTGACCAAGGTGGTGGTGGGGTAAAAGGCTTTCAACTCGTTTGTCTCTTCGGGCCAGCCCATGGTCGAAAAGGGCCACAAGGCAGACGAAAACCAGGTGTCGAGCACATCTTCATCCTGGCGGATATTCGTACTGCCGCAGTGGGCGCATTGATCCGGGTCTTCGCGGGGCACGGTGAGTTCGCCGCAGTCTTCGCAATACCACACTGGGATGCGGTGGCCCCACCAGATTTGCCGCGAGATGGGCCAGTCGCGCACATTATCGACCCAGGCGAAGTAGGTGTTTTCCCAGTTTTTTGGGATGTAGCGCACCCTGCCTTCGCGCACCGCCTGGCGCGGGCCTTCCATCAGCGGTTTCATGTTGATAAACCATTGCAATGAAAGATAGGGTTCGATCAAGGTTTCGCAGCGGTAACACTGGCCTATACGATGATCCATATCTTCAACATCGATCAAATAGTCTTGTTCTTTTAGGTCTTCTACAATTTTTTTCCGCGCTTCAAAACGGTCCATGCCTTCGTAACGGCCGCCGTTTTCGTTGATGATGGCTTTTTCGGTGAAGATGTTGATTTGTTCGAGATTGTGGCGTTTGCCGATCTCAAAATCGTTGATGTCGTGCGCGGGGGTGATCTTGAGCGCGCCGGTGCCAAATTCGCGGTCGACGTAATCGTCGGCGATGATGGGCAGTTTGCGGTTCATGAGCGGCAGCATCACGTGTTTGCCGATCAGATGTTTGTAGCGCTCGTCTTCGGGGTGTACCGCTACCGCGGTATCGCCCAGCATGGTTTCGGGCCGGGTGGTGGCGATGTCAAGTGACTTGCCTTTGCCGTCTGCTATAGGATATTTGATGTGATAAAACGCGCCTTTTTTGTCTTGATATTCAACTTCATCGTCTGAGAGGGTAGTGTGGCAGCGCGGGCACCAGTTGACCAGATAGGTGCCGCGGTAGAGATAACCATCTTCATACAGCCGCACAAACACTTCGCGCACCGCTCTCGAACAGCCTTCGTCCATGGTGAAACGGGTGCGTGACCAGTCGCACGAGCTGCCCAAGTAGCGCAGCTGGCGCAGGATGGTGTTGCCGTATTGTTCTTTCCACATCCAAATACGCTCGACCAGTTTTTCCCGCCCCAGGTCGTAGCGGGTGACCCCTTCTTCTTTGGCGATATGCTTCTCGACCACGTTTTGGGTGGCGATACCGGCGTGATCGGTGCCCGGCATCCAAAGAACTTCAAACCCCTCCATGCGCTTCCAACGGCATAAAATATCTTGCAGCGTGTTGTTTAAAGCGTGGCCAATGTGCAATATCCCAGTGACATTGGGCGGCGGTATGACGATTGAATAGGTCTTGCCCGCTTGAGCCCGTTCGCTGTTGGGGTCGGCCGTGAAGAGATTGTTGTCTAGCCAGAATTGATACCACTTTTCGCGGGAAGAATTGGGGTCGTATCGCTTTTCAATCTGCATGGTTTTGTCCTTTGGTATTTCAATGAATTTGCAGGATGCCTAAATAGAGTTGTATTCAAAATTTTGTCCGTTTGAAAGGAGGGCAAAGATCCTGCCGAGCCATTTTTATCGATTTGATTTCCGAACATCATTCTGAATTCGATATAGTATAAAAAACTGGAAGGTTTTCTCAACCGTTTCGTAAGAGCACCCCACCCGCCACGGCGGGCTATATCAAGATGAAACACAAAGTGTAG
>CAZEZQ010000175.1:0-8311 GCA_964516245.1 uncultured bacterium
ACTACGTAAAAGAATGCAGACACAACCTCCAATGCCTCAAGGTTTTAATAACGATGGCAATGTGCCAATGATTTAATTAAAATAATTTGAGAAAATAGGTGACGCCCAATGAATACCGGAACAAGAAGGGATATGCCGAATTTGCCAAACAAGCCAGCGAAATCGCGCACAAACTAAAAGAACACGGCATCACCTACGGATATCACAACCATAGTTTTGAATTTGTGCGTTACGACGGCAAAACCGGGCAGGATATTTTGTTTGAAACAAGCGACCCGCAAGTGTTTAACTTCGAAATCGATACCTACTGGATTCAAGATGGCGGGGCCAGCCCCTCTGCTTGGATTCGCAAGGTGATCAACCGTGTCCCGACGGTTCACATGAAAGACATGATCGTGCATAACGGCGGTCATATGTTCGCCCCAGTGGGTGAAGGCAACCTGGATTGGCCCGCCATTCTGGAAGCGAACAATGCAGCAGGCGTGAAATATTACATCGTTGAACAAGACCGCCACCTGAGTGATCCGCTGGAAAATATCGCCGCCAGTTATAGGAACATGAAATCGTGGGGCTTGGTGTAATTATAGTTGTAAGAAAAGATCAGATTACGTGAAGGGGCTGACCATGAGGTCAGCCCTGTTTTGAAACTGTCTTTCTATTGTTTGGTTGGATTTGCAACCTTACACTGGCACTTGGGGAAGATGGGCGAGTGATTCTTTCACCAAATCTTCTGGATAATCGTAATCGATCAATTTGCCCTGCAAATACGAATCATAAGCCAACATATCAAAATGGCCGTGCCCACAGAAATTGAAGAGAATGGTTTTTTCTTTGCCTTCTTCTTTGGCTCTAATTCCCTCTTCGATCGCAGCGCTAATGGCGTGTGAGGCTTCGGGGGCAGGTATGATCCCTTCCGCTTTGGCGAAGGTGATCGCCGCTTCAAAAATCTTGGTTTGCGGGACCGATCTCGGTTTCACCCATCCTTCTTCGATCACACATGATAATAGCGGCCCGACACCATGATAACGCAATCCGCCCGAATGAATATCAGGAGGAATGAAGTCATGCCCTAAAGTATGCATACGCATCAAGGGGGTCATTTTGGCAGTGTCACCATAGTCATAAGTGAGTTTCCCTTTGGTCATCGTAGGGCAAGCGGAAGGTTCGACGGCATGGATTTCGATGTCATGGCCGTTCATTTTGTCGATTATGTAAGGGAAAGCGATTCCGGCAAAGTTGCTGCCACCCCCAACGCATCCCACTACAACATCCGGAGAGTCAGAAACCATTTCAAATTGTTTTTTGGCTTCCAAACCGATCACGGTTTGATGCAGCAATACATGGTTCAATACACTCCCTAGTGTATATTTGGCGTCACTGTTTTTGGCGGCGTCTTCAACGGCTTCGCTGATGGCGATGCCCAAACTTCCAGTGGTGTCTGGATCTTTAGCAAGAATTGCGCGTCCCGCTTCGGTTTTGTCGGATGGGCTGGGAAACACCTCAGCGCCCCATACTTGCATCATCGATTTCCGGTAGGGTTTTTGCTTATAACTGGCAGAAACCATGTAAACAGTACAGGCCAAATCAAAGTGCTGGCATGAAAACGAAAGCGCGCTCCCCCACTGGCCGGCGCCGGTTTCAGTAGTCAGCCGTTTCACACCTTCCATCTTGTTGTAATAAGCTTGCGCCACAGCCGTATTGGGTTTGTGGCTGCCAGAGGGGCTGATGGATTCATTCTTGTAATAAATTTTGGCGGGTGTGCCAATGGCTTTCTCCAGGCCATACGCCCGCACCAAAGGCGTAGGCCGCCAATGGGTGTAAAGTTCCAGAATCGGTTCAGGGATATCAATCCACGGTTCAACACTCATTTCCTGCTCAAGCAAGGCTTGAGCGAAAATAGATCCCATTTTTTCAGGTTCGGCGGGATTGCCGGTTTCTGGATCCAAATACGGTGAGGGGGGATTCTTCAAATAAGGGATGATGTTGAGCCATTGGCGAGGCATTTGATCTTCGTTGAGGATGATTTTCCGCTGCTGCATGATCGTTTCCTTCCCAAATAGATATCAAAGAAACCCTATAGTAATATGTGCAGGAGAACAACTTAAGTGTTGGAAATCAGAAATCAAATTAACTTGTGAAATAGTCACTACGCCGCGTTTTCGTTGATTACTGACTGAATAATTTGGTGAATATCCATCCGGTCTGCCTCGGCGCGGTAATTGGTAATTATACGATGGCGTAACACAGGTTCGGCAACGGCACGAACATCTTCTTCGGCGGCGCTGTTGCGGCCTTCAAGAATAGAGCGCACTTTGGAAGCAAGAATGAGGTATTGCGAAGCGCGCGGTCCCGCGCCCCAAGAGACGTATTGTTTGACCAAGTCGTTCGTTACATCTTCACTGTTGGATCGGGTTGCCTTCACGATCCGCACCGCATATTCAATCACTGAATCGGCGACCGGCACCCGGCGAACCAATTCTTGGATTTTCATAATGTCTTCAGCTCCAATGACTTTTTGCGGCTCGCCTTTGTAAGCGGAAGTGGTGTTTTTCACGATTTCCACTTCATCAGTTTGAGAAGGGTAATTGATATTGATTTGAAACATGAAGCGGTCGAGCTGGGCTTCGGGCAGCGGATAAGTCCCCTCTTGTTCGATGGGATTTTGAGTGGCCAGCACGAAAAAGGGTGGATCGATGAGATAATCTTCACCCCCCACAGTGACACGGTGTTCTTGCATTGCCTCGAGCAAGGCGGCCTGGGTTTTGGGGGGCGTGCGGTTGATTTCATCCGCCAGAATGATATTGGCGAACAAAGGCCCTTTGATAAAGCGGAACAGGCGCTCACCGGTGCTGCGGTCTTCTTGCAATACTTCCGTCCCGGTAATGTCAGAAGGCATTAAATCGGGAGTGAATTGGATACGCCGGAATTGTAAATCCAACACTTTGGAAAAAGTGCGGATCAAGGTTGTTTTCGCCAATCCTGGAACCCCGACCAGAAGAGCGTGGCCGCCAGCGAAAAGGCATATCAACAGATCGTTCACCACCTCTTTTTGGCCAACAATCTCTTTCGAAACTTCTTCAAGAATTTTATCACGAGTCTGATGCAGATTTTGAACGGCTTCTACATCACCAGTAATGCCAGTATTGGCAGATTCCATTACCATCCTAAACGTACTTTCCTTTCCATGAATTCTCTGAAATGGACTGTAACGGGGAGTTTATGGAGGGTCAAGGCAATAGAGGTATTTATGCCCGAAGACCTTATTGCTCTTCTGTAGTAAATTTAGGCTCAGTAATTTTTGGAATGTCTTTCAAACGATCTTCATGTTGTTGTTCCATTTTCCTCAATTGAGAAAATAACTTGTGAATATCATAATTGTTCTCAGCGGCTATATTTTCTTTGATTTTACGAATTTCGTTTATAATAGGATCATCAATCATCATATTCTCCTAATAATTCATAAGGTGTGCATATCAATGGTAGGTTATATCCTTTTTTATCAAATAAAGTTTTAATTCTTCGAATAATTTGCGCATTTGCCAGATGTTTACAATTCCATGTTAAAAGAAAATCTATTTTATGCGTTGAAGCAATAGCAATATGAGCCGCATCGGTAATAGCTTTTTCAGGAATTATTCCTTCATTTAAAATTAATTCAGCAAGAGTTTCTGCATCTTCCGATGCAGGCAAAATAGGGATGTTTTTTACGATTTCAATTCTTTTTTTCTTTTATCTACATCACCAATTGAGATTTCATTAAGAACAGCTTCAGAAATATAACAATCAAATTGAAAACGTCTCTTTTCCCACCAATCTAGTGTAACCTGTTGATGAGCTGCTACGATCAGGTTTTTACTGGGACGTGATACCAGATAACTTATAAATGAACTTTCTAGATATACTTTCTCCATAATAGTAATTGTATATTGAAAGTAATCCATCTAAAAAACTTTTTGTTGGGCATGATGGAAAAATAATCTTTATAAAATTAGGATCACACGGTATGCACCGCCCCGCCTTTGGCGATGGTGCGTATCCATTCAACCATCGAATAGAATCCATTGCGGCGATTGGGGCTGAGGTGTTCTTCTAGACCGAGGCGGCCGAAGATTTCTTCCATATTGATTTCTCGAATTTCATCCTGGGTCTTGCCGCTATACACCAGGCGCAAAATTGCGATTAAGCCTTTCACGATGTGCGAGTCACTATCGGCGATAAAATCAATTTTGGGCGGCGTATCTTCACTCAATTGGGGGATCATCCACACCTGGCTGATACAGCCGCGAATGCGGTTTTCTTCTACTTTGCCTTCTTCAGGGAACTCGGGCAGTTTGTTGCCCAAATCGAGAATGACACGATAGCGGTCTTCCCAATCTTCCAGCATTTCAAATGTTGTATACAGACGGTCTAAGGTTATAGACATAAATAAATCATACTCCATAAGATTTTGTATCATTTATAGTAGTAGCCGTTTCTTGCATTAAAAACAAGAGAAAAATCAAAATGTAATGTATTTACAAACAAAAAGGCACTCGAATGAGTGCCTTTTGTAATTTCATAAATTATTTATCATTATTGACCGAGAACACTTCCATTCACCATAACTACATCACCGGCACTTACTACACCATTGGAAGTATCATAAGGGAAACCACGGCTTGAAGCAGCGCCACTGCCACCTAATCCAGCAACTGCATCAGGGCCGATACCAATAAACGCCCAGTTTCCCCGTTGTACTTCTGGTATCCCAAATTGTTCTGCTAAAGGCGCTTCAAGCGCCTGGATATTCATGTTGTTGCTATTGGATGTGGTACCCGGAACGTTAGGATCGAAATCAGCATAAATATAAGTATCAAAGGGACTGCCAAAGCCGAATTGATCCGCATTTTTCATTTTTGAAATAAACGGATCAATTGGGATCGAAGACATATATGAGATTGGACTCGTCAACACTGCTAAATAATCTGATGTGCTTCTTTCAGATTCTGGAAAGTCACCAACTCCATTAAAAACATCTTTCAAAATATCACGGCCTTCCGTTGTATCATCATCCCAACCATCAATCGGCAAATGGTTTGTATCCATATTTAGCATGCGAACACTGGTGTCTAACGCCTTCATATCCGAAAAACTTCTAGAGATTTTCGCCCGAATTTGCGCATTGAGAAAATTGGGCACTGCGATAGCGGCCAATATCCCAATAATCGCGACGACAATTAACAGCTCGATAAGTGTAAAAGCTTTTTTCATCCTGGTTACTCCTCCCAAACAAAAACTCTGCCCATCAATACAATGTTAATTGTTTAATATTAGTCCAAAAAAATTTATTATCAATTGCAAGTAAGATAAAAGTTACCATAAAAAAAGCGCTCATTCGAGCGCTTTTTTTAACTGTCTTGTAATTATCGGTTATTGACCCAAAATTCCCCCACTGGTCATTACAATATCGCCAGAACTTACAATACCATTTGAGGTTGCATAAGGGAATCCGCGACTGCTTGCAGCACCACTTGGACTACCAACACCAGCCTGACCATCCGGACCCAAGCCAATAAACGCCCATTCACCCTTTTGCAACGGTTTAATATCGAATTGTTCTGCCAATCCAGGGTTCAAAGCTTGAATTCCTTGGTTACGGCCCGGAACATTTGGATCGACATCGGCATAAATATAGGTGTCAAATGGGCTTCCAAATCCACGAGAACCTTCATCAGATAGCTTGCTGATAAATGGATCAATTGGTACAGAAGACATATAAGATATTGGACTGGTTAATACACCAAGATAATGTGAAGTTTTGCGATCGGATTCAGGAAAATCACCAACTCCATTAAACACATCTTTCAAAATATCACGGCCTTCGGTTGAATCATCGTCCCATCCATCAATCGGGAGATGGTTGGTATCCAGATTCAACATGCGAACGCCCGTATCCATGGCTTTCATATCAGAGAAGCATCGTGAAATCTTGGCTCGAATTTGCGCATTGAGAAAGTTTGGCACTGCTATGGCGGCCAATATTCCAATAATCGCGACAACAATTAACAGCTCAATAAGTGTAAATCCTTTTTTCATTGTGGTTGTTCTCCCCATCCAAATTTATATGAAAATAATTTTTCATATAAATATATTCGCATAAATTTATAAAGTGGCAAGTGGTAAGTTGTATTAAATTGCAAAATTTTAATTTTTAAACAAATAAGCACTTGAATTAACAATGCTTAAGAAAATTGAATACCATCCATCAGAGGAATTTCATCGTGATCATGGTTTTTTAGAAATAAAAAATTTCACATCATAGGTTCCATTTCAAAATAGACCCGATAATCGCCTGAATTGGTAATTTGGCCATTTTCATTTTCACATTGGATCTTGAAATAGTAGGTTTGACCAGGTTCCATCCCGTCAATGACAGACCGATGCTGGTTGGAATAATTTGTGGATATCTCTTCAAAACGGTTGTAGCTGGGTAAAGACTGGGTAATGAAAATTTTTGAAAGCGAAGGTTCATCGCTGGTCCAACTCACTTCAACCCGGCTGGCCCCGGTTTGCCGGATGATGATGTCGCGCAGGCGGTTCCACTCGCGTTCGCGCTGGCCGAAAATTACGCGGGGGAATTGAGAACGTACCGACTCAATAAACGAGAGAATCATTTCAGGGTTCCCTGGCTCCACAGTAGGGCCAAATTCTTCTTCCATCTGCAAAGAAAGTTCTCTGAGCCGGCGCAAGTGGGCTTCGAGGTGTAGGGCCTCATAGGGGTCGCGGGTTTGTTTCCAATATTCAAAGCCCCATATACACTGCTTAAGGTAATGAAACACCCGAGCCACCCTCAATTGATGGCGCATTGGATCGTAAAACTCATTAAAGGTTTGCGAGGCGAGAATGCTCTTTAGGTTGTTGAGCTCATCCATAGCGTCTTGAATCCATTCCTGGGCTTCAAAACTCTCCTGAGCCAAATCGACCAGAAACTGTTTATTTTCTGCAGCAAGTTCACGTTTGATACGCGCATAGCGGGGATGGTCTCGAGGGAAGGAATCCAAAATGGTTTGAACTTGCTCCATGCTTTCGGGCACACCCCCATTTCGGGTGATTGGGATAACACCATTGGCAAAATAAATACGGCTGCCCCAGTCAGATGAATCTTTGTAAATATGCTGCAACGAAACGCCTTCCCGGCTGCGCCAATCGATGGAATATTGGTTTTGCAGCCACTCGTCCCAAATGGTGGGGCCGAGTCCGGTTTCTTCGTCTTTCAGTTTGGAAAAAGCGCCTAAATTGATTTGATTCGGGTTTTGGAAAGGATTGCCATATTTCGATTGAACCCATGCAATTGAACCGCCAAAACGCTCGTTTTGAATATCTTCATTCATGCTTCGAATATCGCCGATTTTTGAATATAGAAATTTCGGCCCGCCGAATGGTTCGGCTGCCAGATTAATTTCTGCAAGGTGCGTGTATTGGGAAAGCGAAAGGATGGCTTCTTGCGGATAGTCTGCACTAGAGAGAATTTTGCTTTGTTCGGGTGGAATGCCTTCCAAAGCCTGGGCAATCCATTGATTGTGTTCTGAATTCCATTGGCTGGTTTTCACACAAAAGTCTTTTCCTTGATCGAACTCCACTGTGTCACGAATCATTTCGATGACAAACTGAATTCGTTCAGAATTACTGCGCTGAGGGTGTAAGGGTGGAATCACCGCATCCCAAGGGGCCACCGGAGCGCCTTCCATCACCAAAACGACCCCGTCAATTTCAGGGATTTGTTTCAGCACATTGTTATACGCAGCCTTGCGGGCGGCGACCAAGGGATCAGACTGCATAAACATAAATGTATTGTTGGGAAGATTGAGTTCATGGCTCCATAGATAAAGATCGATCCCCTGCTGTTCCAAGTTTTCGGCAATAGTTTGCACAATTTCTTGTTTGTCGAAATCGTAAATCAACTCATCGATGGTATGCAAAAACTCTCCTGTTAAATGAATCTGGTCAATATTGTAATAAGACGCCCGCTCGGTGAATTGCTGGATAGCGGCACGGTCACTGCGGCTGAGAATCCACCCAAGATTAACTTTGGATACTGGTTCCGGAGTAGGTGTGGGAGCTGGTGTCGGCTCAATTTCTCCCGCTCCAACCGGTTGTTCTTGCTGCGGTGTGGGGGTAGGTGTTGGAGCCGGTTCGCCGGAACCCGGCCGTTTGGGTGTGCCGCTGCAAGACGCAAAAATAATAATAATCACAAGAATGAAATAAAATATCGCACAGGAGCAAAAATGAATCAAATGCATCGTTAAATGAAATCTCATACCGGTTTGCCTCC
>CAZEZQ010000175.1:8321-8559 GCA_964516245.1 uncultured bacterium
TAAAGGAAGTGCTCAATAAGAATTATGAGTTAAAACATACCTAAAACGCAATGTTAAAAATGACCTTAGTGGTTCATCTGTCATGGATCGATAGTTTTTGAAATTACAAGATACAAACGAATTCCCTCCCCAAGATTGGGGAGGGTTAGGGTGGGGTTGAGAATGTTAAATTCAAGTAAGATCATTGCCCACAACCCCCTCCTAACCCAATGTCATTAACTTAGGAATTTTGCTGTGA
>CAZEZQ010000176.1:0-8483 GCA_964516245.1 uncultured bacterium
CCGTCTGGGACCGTTTCGCTTACTGTGGCGGTGGACCGGTCTTCACCGGAAACAAAAACACTAATGGTGACATTCATCGAATCGCCCACGGCGAATGTTTGCAATGCCAGTTCACGCTGGGCTACGGGTGGCGGGGCGACAAATTGCGCGTTACTAACTTCGATTAACCCTAATTCTTGATCATTAGAACCACTCCCAGCGGCTACACCAAAAGCCGCCGTATCGGATGGCCATTCAATCACCCGGTTGTCAGCAATGAACCAGGTCTCTCCGTCAGGTGAAAATTCACTAAAGAAAATATCTACTGGTGCGATTCGTGTGACACGAAGCCATAGCCCATCACCAGTGTCTTGAATTGGATTGCCTTCATTGTCGAATAATTGAATCCTGCGGTTTCCCCCCGCTCCAATGCGAGTGCGGAATAAAGCGTTGGTGGCGGCGCCTGTATCACCCAATTCAATCGCATAAAAATTGGATCCCGGATCTTCCGCATTCTGGCGAATCATCAGAGCTGTCTGTCCAAAAAATGGGAACACTTTTGTCTGTAACGAAAAACTTCCATCCTTCAACGTATAGATGTAAAAGCCTTCATCACCAAATGCATTAAATTCCGGTTCTACACGATTACCAAATGTACCATTTCCTTCTACTTCGTAGATTCCATCCTCAAATGTGAAAACACCATCCACATGGCTTTCATCTTGTTCGGGGACCCAATCCACTTGTTGATCGAATAGCCCTTGCGACCATACCGGTGAGATGAACAGTGTGAGCACGAAAACAAGCCAATAGATTGAAAATCTGTTGTACTTCATCATAATTCCTCTCAATTATTATATTTAAACACCGTGCTTAACGCTCTAACAAATTTATCATTAAATCAGTACTATTGTCAAGAGGATATTAAATTTTTGCAAGAGAAATTTTATACAGGGTTTAATTTTTTGATTATAATATACTTGAATCTTTCAACTTAAATCATCAAAGCCAAATATTAATTTATAAATTAATTATTCAATTTCATTCAATTGACATAAACAATTGCGAATTCTCACATGTTCACTTTGACGTAGAACACTTTCTTATTTTCAGAATTCTTAGTGCGTATGGGAAAGAGTTCTAAAGGAAGGGAATGGTGAATGTGGTGTTTGCGAATCGTTAAATTTATTGGAATAGTCAACTTTGTTTTACTACCATTTCCAGTTTTGGCGGAAGTGAATTTTGAGTTAAACCATCTTGATGACGAGTATGGAAAAGTTCTTATGTTTGATGAGGATCAAGACGGCAACTCTGATGGGATCGGGAAGAACTATGGGTATGATATTCGCCGTAACCATTTAGCTATCTGAAAGCATTTTTATTTCACTATATACAGGGCTAGGGGTTTTATGTTTCTTTTTTCCAGGGGCGATTGCCCCTGGCTATCATATGGCGCCCCCGTTGGGGCTGGAAAATTTTTTTTATTCGGCTAAATAGATACCTCCAAAAAAATGTTGTTGCCGGCGAGGACGACTGCGCTCCAAAATAGACTTTTTGCCGGATCGTCTTCCCTATCTTATCACAAGATTGAAAGAAGCGGCATTAAATAATTCCATGCAAAGGCCCCCCTGATTTTGCCAATTGATTCACCCGTTCAGTTATTTCAGAGTCTTCCACCAACGGGGCGGGTTGGTAAGTTTTCAATCGGGCATCAATAACCAGTGAGCCATTACACCCCCAATGCTTGTGATGCACAAACGAATCGATTCCATGAATATCCGTTGCGGGATTGGAGCGTGTAAACACCACCCAAAGCATGTTGTTCAATGTGCGTTTGGTAAATTCACTGTCGTCTACAATCAAGATTAGTGGGAAATTATTGATGGGATCATTGGCGGAGAATCGTGCTGTGAAGTGTTCTACTCTAGGATCATAACCATCCTCACCTGGTGAATGCTGTGGACCTTCAATCGCGAGAATTCCAGGCAAACAAACTTGAGGATTACGAAACCCATCCGGCAGATTCAATTCGCTTGGAATGCTGCTTGGAAGATCACGTTTAGCCTCGCCAACAGCCGCCATCACTACTTTAGAACCTTGGTTTAGCGTGCCACCAGTGTAATCTAAGGTATCGATAGTGGTATGGGTTTGAAAATGCAGATCACGCCCCCAATCGATTCTCCGCAGGATATGATCGAAGAACGCAGGAATAACGTGAATATCCAAATCTGGATTGTCTTGTTCTGCAGCAATCATTAGATACTTAGCCAGAGAGAGCTGGCCTTCGCCAAGAATAGCATTGGCTTGGGTTAGCAATTCTTGGGGACGCTCCAATTTTTCAAAGGGGGTATAACGCTCGCTGCCAATCGCCAATAGCAATGGATGTACACCGGTTGCATCAACCGCATGCACAGCTTTCACACCAGGGATCACTGTGGGGATAATGGGACCGGTGATTTCGTGAATCAACTCTCCAAAAATAGTATCTTCTTGTGGAGGCCGCCCCACCACGGTGAATGGCCAAATGGCGTCATTGCGGTGATAGACCTTTTCCACCCGCAACACTGGGAAATCGTGTAGATTGCTGTAATAGCCGAGATGGTCACCGAAGGGGCCTTCAGGCAATTTCTTTTCGGGATCAACCGTGCCGGTAATGCAAAAATCAGCATTGGCGTGAATGGGCAATCCGTTTTTGTGCCGGATCAATGGGGTGCGGCGCCCCGCTAGTGCACCAGCAAATAAAAGTTCGGGCAATCCTTCAGGCAGGGGCATAACGGCAGCCAAGGTCATCGCTGGGGGACCACCAACAAATATATTCACACGAAAGGGAACCCCTTTTTGGAGAGCGGCTGTATGATGCACGCCAATACCCCGGTGAATCTGATAGTGCATTCCAATCTCACGGTTAGGTTTATACGCTCCACCGGATAGTTGAATGCGGTACATCCCCAAGTTGGATTTTTTCCACCCTGGTTGCCTTACATCTTCGGTATAAACTTGCGGCAATGTGATAAACGCCCCTCCATCTTCGGGCCATGAATGCAGTTGCGGCAGTTCTTCAATGGTGATTTCATTTTGCAAAATGGGCCCGCTGCGAACCCGTTTGGGCAGCGTGGTCAAACCAGTGAGACCGGCCAGTGGATATTCCCACGGCTTTTTGATCAGCGCCATTGGATCAATTTTCAGCTGCACAAGGCGCTCGACTGCACGCAAGGTGTGGCGAAAAATGAATCTGGCGCGTTCCATGCTGCCAAACAAATTGCTAACCATGGGAAAGCGTGAGCCTTGGACATTGGCAAAATATATCGCAGGTCCACCCGCAGCAAATACTCGGCGCTGGATCTCGGCCGCTTCAAGATAGGGGTCGATTTCTTGCTCGATACGCACCAGATGGCCGTGTGTTTCGAGATCAGTGACGCAATCTCGCATCGATCGGTAGCTCATAATGAATTTATTGTACTATCCGATGGCTATTGCGACGGTTCGTGAAAGTGTTCTTTGATCTGCGTTGCAAGATGGGGATCAAATACCGGTGCGCCTCCCATCATGATGGCATCCGCCCCAGAATCGCGGAACATAAGCGCTTTGTTGACTGTTATTACACCACCACATGCAAGAATCACTTGGTTTGAATTGGTATTTTGCTTGGCTTGAGAGATCGTACGCAAATGTGTCAGGCATTGCTGAAAGGTCGCCCAGCCGAGCACTCCGGCACGGTCGAATTTTTTGCCGAAGATAGGGGCGCCTTTGGGATCGTGTATGCGGCGCTGCAGGCAATTCACAAGTGAAATGCCCTGCGCGTATGGCTGCGTCCAATTCAAGAATTGTTCGTACTGTTCGACATCGGGCAAGATTCCAATCTTCACCAGCAGGGAAGCACTATCGGGAATTTTGTTTCGAATCGTTTCTAAAATTTGGATGGTGTTTTCTTTATTGTGATAAATTTGACCTTCCGCCGTATTCACATTGGGACAGGATAAATTGGCTTCAACCGCATCCGCGCCAGAATCTACCGCCCATTTTGCGCATTGAGCGTAATCATTAGCGAGTGCATTCATTTCACCCGATTCATTTGGAGTTCCGACAACGCTTACATTTAACATTTGCCCCTTGCCAAGCGAATCTTTGGCCTTGGCCACATCGTCACGCCAAACCTCAGGCGCCATCGAAGGCATGCCAAAGCAGACCGATGAGGTTAATTTATCGAAAGGCCGCCTTGGGGTGAGTGAAGCAATCAGTGGATGGTCGTACCCCGGTTCGAGCGGGGCGTCGCATTCCAAAAACACCCAATTGGGCAAGGGGTAGCATTCACGGTGTGCGCTGCGAACGGTTTTGTAGGTTAAGATGTCATAACCCAATTTGGCATAGGTAGAAACCCATTTTGAATTCAATAATATACCCGCGGTTATACCCAGCGGTGAGTTTAAGGCATGCCCAAGGAAAGAAAATTTGGGGTCTTCTTTGAGCTGAGGAAACTCACCCTTAAAATCCGGTCCGTTTTCATAATTCCAATCATAGGTTTGATCAAAGTGATACGTCGGCATGATATCGCCTCACATTTTCTGTTTTTGTCCTGTACTTATAGGAAGATTTTATGATAGGTTAACGCATATAGGGAGTAAAATTGAAGCCTTTTGATTTATATCATGTAATTTTGGAGGCCGCCAATGTTTCGACGTAGTTTGTACATCTTCACAATGATAATGATTCCTTTTGGGATAATGATCCCTTTTGGGGTATGTGCGCAAATTCAGTCGCCTGAATCGTATCTGGGCCATCAAGTGGGTGCTGATTTCAAACTCGCAAAATGGCAGAAAATTGTCGAGTACTGCCACCAAATTGGAGAATCTTCTGGCCGCGTTCTAGTGGAAGAAAAAGGGCGCTCGACCGAAGGCAATCCTTTCATCATGGCGACCATCTCATCGCCCGATACCCTGCAAAATTTGGATCAATACAAAGAATACCAACGCAACCTTTCCCATCCCAGTGGATTGGATGATGATGAAAGAAAACAGTTATTGCAAAAAGCCAAAAACGTGGTGCTGGTAAATTGCGCCATCCATTCGAGCGAGATTGCCTCATCACAAATGGCGATGGAACTGCTCTACAATCTTGCAACCCAAGAGGACGAAGCCACCCGCCGCGTGTTGGATGAGTGCATCATTTTGCTAATCCCTTCCGCCAATCCAGACGGAATCGACATTGTGATCGATTGGTACGAACGCAGTCTGGGCAAACCTTGGGAAGGATCGGGAAGGCCCTGGTTGTATCAGAAATACACCGGGCACGACAACAACCGCGACTGGTTCATGATCACGCAAAAAGAGACCCAGATCGTATCGGACATCTTGTATCACGAATGGTACCCCAGCATTGTGTATGATGTGCACCAGATGGGCAATTCGGGCATGCGCTTTTTTGTCCCCCCGTTTGACGACCCGATGAATCCCCATATTCATCCGCTCATTACCGAATCGCTGAAGATGATTGGCGGCCATATGTCTACCCAGCTGGCCGCACAAGGAAAAACAGGCGTGGCCAATTACGCGATATACGATATGTGGTGGCATGGCGGGACCCGTACCGCCCCGTACCGCCATAACATTCTCGGCATCCTGACCGAAGCGGCCAGCCCGCGCATCGCTTCACCGATTTTTCAACGCAAATCAGAACTAAATAACGCCTACCGACATCAGCGCGTGCACTTCGCCAACCCTTGGCCGGGAGGCTGGTGGCGGCTGCGCGATGTAGTGGAATACGAATTGATCGCCTGCGAGGCCTTGTTTGAACTGGCGGCGAAATACCGCGAAAGGATCAACGAAAATTATCTATTCATGGGTGAACAAGCCATCGAGGCAGGCCAAGAGAAATCGCCCTATGCTTTCGTCTTTCCACTGGATCAACACGACGTGCCTACGGTATACCGTCTGCTTGAAGTGCTGCGCATGGGTGGGGTGGAGATTCATCTGGCTGAAGAAGCATTTGAAGCCGAAGAGGTAGAATATCCTGCAGGCACACCCATCGTGTTTTGCGCCCAGCCCTATCGCAACCACATTTTGGATTTGCTCATGCCGCAAGAGTATCCCAGTTTTTCTTCCGATCCACCTTATGATGTCGCGGGATGGACGCTCTCCTATCAGATGGGGGTGGAAACGATTCCAATTCAACGGCCTGTCGAGATAGAGACCAAGGCGATGCAGTCGCTGCCATTGCCGGAAGGAAAAATTGGAGTGGTGGAAGAAGAGGGTACGGCCTATTTGTCTACCAACCAAACCACCAATGATTTCATTCTTCTAAACCGCTGCTTAGATGATAACATTCCCGTATCGGTCATGAAGCGAACGGAAAAAGTCAACTTTATCAATTATCCAAAACACTCCCTCCTATTTCGTCCGCAAAGTGACTCACAAATTGAATTGTTGGAAGGTTGGATTGCAGAATTGGGATTGCAGGTTCGAAAAGTTTCTGATCCTCGCGACAACATGGACTACAAATCGTATTCCGCAGAGCGTAAATTGCGAAAGCCCAAACTGGGATTGTATCAACCGTGGACGCGCAACATGGATGAAGGCTGGACCCGCTATGTGCTTGAACAATTCGAGTTTGATTACACCAGCGTGCACAACGATTGGATTCGGGCGGGACGTTTGAAAGACCGTTTGGATGTGTTGATTCTCCCCGACATGGGCAGTGGCCAGATTCTCCACGGCCAGGATGAAGGAGACACCGCTCCCGAATATGTCGGCGGCATCGGAGAAGAGGGCGCCGCCCATCTGCAGGAATTTGTGGAAGAAGGCGGGGTGCTTTTGTGCCTGGATACTTCCAGCCGATTTGCCATTGATACTTTCGATTTGCCGGTGAAGAATGCTTTGGATGGAGTCAATCAAAGTGACTTTTTCTGTCCCGGTTCCGTGTTGCGTATCAGTATGAACGAAGACCACCCAGTAGCCTTTGGCATGCCCAAACGCACAGGCGCATTTTTCGCCCGCTCGTATGCTTTTGAACTTGACAACAACAACCGACAACAAATGAGGATTGCGGCAAATTACGACAATACACTAACCCTACTCTCCGGCTGGATCCGCGGCAGAGAACACCTGCAAAACAAAGCCGCCATCGTAAATGTCCCCTATGGAGAAGGCCAAATCGTGCTATACGGCTTTCGGGTTCAGCATCGCGCCCAACCGCATGGGACGTTTCGGTTGTTGTTTAATGGGATTGTGCAGTATGTGGAGTGATTAAAATCAAGATTGCAGGAAGTAGGATGGGCAGCGTTGTTTCTGCCCATCATGATCTTTGATGGGCTACGCGAATCCAAACGACAGATTCGCTTTTAGCCCATCCTACAGGCTTTATATAAATTTAACGGATTAGTAAAATTTTGTATTCCGGTTCAACTTTCGTCCACAACGTGTCAGCTGTTATGGCTTGCGCAGAAAATTTTTTGGCTAATGCGAGACAAACACGATCACCTAAAGAAAAACCATATTGTGAGGTTTTTGTGCGTAACTCACCCGCCAATTTAGCTATATCATAGTCAAGGTTAATTAATTTTATATTCAGTTGAAAAAACCTCTTTTCAAAACTTGTAATATCTTTTCCGTATTCATGCAATTTACCAATAACTTCACAAAGATTTACGGTACTCATTGCCAAATAACCGGATAGTATTTTTTGTTCAACCAGGTCTGAGCCCTGTTCATTATGCAAAAATGCCATAAGAGCGGATGCATCCAACACAAACTCAATATTATTCAATACTGGCCTCCCTCCTACGGTCAGCAATCAATTGATCTGTTAGAGAGCGTTCATTGGGGATATTACTGAAAGTATTTCGTAATTCCTGCAATATCTCATGTTTTGGGGAATTAGAAAATTGTTCTTGCTCGTTCTCTTCAAGAAAGGTTACCAACACTTTCGCTTGCTTAATATTCGGGGGAACTTCCTTAAGTTTTATTTCTCCATCAACATAAAGAGCTTCAAATGTTTGATACATATAATTTTCCTTTTGAACTTTTTTGTAGATTATAACCAAATTTATTTTCCGTTTGCTCTTTCATAAAGACACATAATTTGCTTTCAATGAACAGTATTAATGCTCCATGTATTAAGATATTCAGGCTGCAGAAATATCGAGTTTCTCAACCTGTGAAAGAACCACGCTCTTTCGGGCATGCCACAGGTCGTAATTATTTTGCATGGCCAACCATCTTTCGGGCGAGCGGCCTAAAGCTGTGGATAGGCGAAGCGCCATCTCTGGTGAGATTTTGCTTTCACCGTTCAATAATCGGCTTAATGTAGAGGCTGATACATTCATGCTCTCCGCGATTTTTCGGACGCTTATATCAAAAGGCTCAATATAAACTTCTCGAATCAATTCGCCTGGGTGTGGGGGATTGTGCATATTCATCGTAACCATTTGGCCATCTGAAAACATTTTTATTTCGCCCAGGGCTAGGGGTTTTGTGTTTCTTTTTTCCAGGGGCGAATGCCCCTGGCTATCA
>CAZEZQ010000177.1:0-8427 GCA_964516245.1 uncultured bacterium
GCGATTGCCCCTGGCTATCATATGGCGCCCCCGTTGGGGCTGGAAATTTTTTTTTATTCGGCTAAATGGATACCCCCTAACAAATATGGGGCTTTGTTGGATCTCTTGTGCTTGCACCGGTACAACCATCAAAAATAAAGCACAAATAACTGGCAAAATTGGTAATATAGAAATATCCTTATAAAAAATAAGATTCATATACGTCCCGTAGGGACTGAAGGAAAATAGCCCAGCCTTTTAAGGCTGGGGGTCATGATATGAACCTATTGAAATAATACTGCAAGAAAATGAGCAAGAAGACAACCCAACAAAAAGTTTCATGTTACAATTGCCGCCATTTTTACATCACCTGGGATCAAGTGATGCCTTATGGCTGCCGCGCGATGGAATTTAAGTCGAGAAACATCCCCAGCCAAACCGTATACAACAGCTCAGGCATGCAATGCCTGCTGTTTTCATCCAATGACAAAAAAACAACCAAAAAGCGCCCCCGCTAATCACACTTTTTGGTTATAACAATATCTGTTTTGGAGCGCAGGCGTCCCGCCTGCAATATAAAAAAATGCAGGCGGGACGCCTGCGCTCTAACATGGCAATAGATTCTTACATGTGTAATGTGAAAAAATGTCTCTCAGGTTTTCAAGTTAAATTAAATCAATGGGTAATAAGTTTATGGGGAGGGCGAGGTTGCAAATGCGCCGTGGCGTGCTCCCGCCGAGCCTTGGTTGATGAATCGAAGGTAGTGGGTTAAACCGGCTCATCAGGAGATTCGCCCTCCCCAATGGATATTGATTTACAAAATTTCAAATATTTTTGGTTAGTATTAGGCTTTTGATATTATCACACAAAAGAAAAGTTCCATTTCAACATTGATCGGATCAACTATGTCAGAACTCAATCAACCTCATGATCGTTTTTTTAGTAAAACCTTTTCCCAAATGGAGACGGCCGAAGATATTCTTATCAACAACATTCCACAAATTGCCAATCTGATTGCTCCTGGAACATTGGAAGATTGCCAAGTGAGATTTGTGAATCCGGAACTGAAAAAGTTTTACTCTGATATACTTCTCAAAGCCATCCTCAAGAACGGTGAGACTGCCTATATCTATATTCTCCTGGAACACAAAAGTTACCATGAACCAAAAGTCGCATTGGATTTGACCGGCTATATGTTGCAAGCATGGGATAAAGTAGAAGAAAAACAAAAATCCCTGCCTTTCATATTTCCAATTGTTATTTATCATGGAAAACAAAAATGGACATCGGATACCAACTTTGCATCATTGATTAATATCCCTGAAAATATGGAACAGTACGTCCCCCATTTCAATTACCACTTGTTCGATTTATCCCAATATAGCGATGAACAAATTAAAGGAACAATTCTTTCGCGAGTAATATTATTGCTTTTCAAGCATATATTTGATGATGATTTTGATGATCGATTTATTGAAATACTGAAACTTTTGGGTAAATTGGGTGATGAAAAAACTGCTTTGGAATTCATGCGCAGTGTATTAGAATATATAGGCAGCGCGAGCGACAAAATAACACCAGAAAAAGCTCGCGAAGGGATAAAACACGCCCTACCTCAAACTGGAGAAAATGAAATGCCCACATTAATTGAACAATTAAGAGAAGAAGCCCGGCAAGAAGAACGAAAAGAAGGCATTCGTCTGGCATTGGAAGTGAAATACGGATCAGATGGTTTGGCCTTCTTTGACCGAATCAAAGATGATGTCTCATTAGAGACTCTTAACAAAATAAAAGAAGCCTTGAGAAAAGGCGCCTTGCTTGATGAATTGGAGAAGTTAGTAGTCGAAAATAATTCATAAAATATACTGATGGAGTTTTTGATATATTGATGAAGGTTCATAGTAACTCATACCAATTCTTCAAATATTTTGACGCAATTTACTATTTTTTATTCATCTTCAAATCATCCAAAGCTAACATACAGACATTCTTCACACCCAGCGGCTTGGCTAAAGAGCGATTCAAAAAAATACAAGCAGAATACAAAGTTGATTAATTTGTTTTCTTATTCATTTTCCTTATCCAAGGCCATACTTACACCCCAATGGGGAGTGCCGTCTTCCCATTTGTTGTGCGTCAATCGGACCACCAAACCATTCTCAAGCCGTTTCGCATAAAGATCCCCATACGGTTGCGGATTATAGATGGGTAATAATGGTTCTTCGTCATTGATTCCCCCTCGTTGGGAAGTAAAAACGATCCACTTTCCATCGGGAGAAAAATCGGGATGCGCATCGCGTCCTGGGCTGAATGTGATTCGCTGCAAATTTTCTGGTTCACCCCTCTCACTTAATTCGATTGTATAAATCTCATAGTCCCCATCGCGATTGGAGGTAAAGGCGATAGTCTTTCCATCAGGCGCAAAGGCGGGCATGGTATCCGTTGCATTATGATCGGTTAGCTGTCTTGGATTGCTTCCATCCGCATTGATCAAATAAATGTTGTGATTCCCATCCCGTCCACTGCGGAATGTAATCCATTTACCATCAGGCGAAAAATAGGGGAACGCGTCATTCGAATTGGAATCTGAAGTCAGGTTAACCACATCGCTCCCATCTGGACGAAGTTTCCATAGATCGACATCCTTTGAAGCACCAGCAAACGTATCGCCGACTGTACAAACGATCCATTCTCCATCTTTCGACCAATTAGGCCGCCAGGAAGATTTATCTACTCGGTCGAAAACGACATTTTTTTGCTTCCCGTTGATGTTCGATACAAGAATCTGTTTAAAACCACGGCTATATACAAACTGTTGTCCCTTTGGATTAAGAGACGGAAAAGAACCATCTATCGCCATCATGTTAACTGTTCGTTCTGCCAATTTCACTTTTATTGGATGATCATCAATCAACAAATAGGGATCAATCGGGTCTTCTTGTTCTAATGAATCGAACTCAACCTTTCCATGACAGACCATACGGCCTGGTTTCCGATCAAACGCAGGTGCCCAATACTCAAGTGTTCTATCACTTTCATTTTGCAGGTCCGAGCCATCCGGCTTCACCGATTGAATCAACCATTTACCATTTTTTTCGGTAGAAAATCCAATTCTGCCATCCGGTGCAATCGCCGGAGATAAAACTGGTTTGGCATCACTCACTTGTTCTTGCTCTGTCCCATCCGGCCTCATCCGCCAAAGTGCCGATTGCCCTTCCCGTTCCGAATAATAGTAAATCCACTGACCATCCTTCGACCACGTGGGTGAACCGTCCCAGCCATTTGCATGGGTAAGCCGTTTCACATTACTGCCATCCCTATTCATCAAATAAACATCACTGCCGTATGAATCTCGTACACTTGAAAAGACAATGGACTCACCATCCGGTGAGAAGCAAGGATGAAAATCACCACTGTCACTTTGAGTTAGATTAATTGCTTGATCAAAACTTTCTGAACTGTCTGGCTCAAATGGCATTACCCAAATATCAGCATAGCCGTCTTTTGTACATACAAACGCCAGTTTTTCACCATCAGGTGAAAATGTGGGTGCATCCTCCATGCTTGATTGATTTGTAAGAGCCTTTGGTGGTTCATCCGTTTGAAGATCAAGCAAAAAAAGATCGGGGGCTCCATTTCGTTCCGAACAAAACACCACCCATTGGCCATCGGGTGAAAAAGTAGGATTGTAATCCAACCCAGGATGTGTGGTTAACCGTTTCGGTTTTTCATTGGAATTCTCAAACAAAAAGAGATCCAGATTATATTGAGGACGAAGAGTGCCATATAAGATAATGTCTTGCGCTTTTTCTGCTGAAAATGCAGCAAGCAAAGATAGAATAACCCACACCATTGTGTTCAGACTAACGCGTATTAGATCAATCATGATGTCCCATCCGTACTGCAATAAATCAATGCTCAATAAATTGTGTGGGTGGAGCCGGAAGAATTCAACTGAACATGTCAACTTTGTCGTGGTCATGTGTAACAATATAAACCACAAAAATTCTTCAGAATCACTTCCAAGCAAGACTGCCAAAACATCCCTTCAGCATCTTAACGGTTAAATTGCGTACGTCTCAATTTGGGGTTGCAATCTAAAGATATAATTATTTCTTTTCTATAACAACAAAAATATAATCACTTTTCATGGATAATAATTCTATTTCATGTTACTATAGAATTTGCACTAGATATAATCGCTTTATATAAAAAATGGCTATGGATAATCGTTTTTCACAATCTGTAAGTATTTTTCATGGTTTAGACCTACCTGACGATGAATTGTCATTCGTTGGTTACAGCGCATTAATAGATAGATATGCTCTATAAGTTCCATTGCCGGGTCGCCTGTCTGCAATCAGCGCAAAACATAAGCACTATGAAATTGGTTGTTGGAATGTATTTACCAGAAAGCACAAACCCGAGGACACTTTAGCGGGCCACCTGACCTTCGCCCTGAAGTATGAAGGAGTCGATCTGGGTGTTTTGAAATCATTGTTCTCCACAATTCAACCAAGCGATATCGAAGCTATCGTGCGAAGAGAACCGACCGGACGCTATAGCCGGCGGATGTGGTTTTTATACGAATGGTTGATGGATCACCAGCTTGATTTGGATGATGTTACCCGCGGCAATTATGTGGATGCACTTGATCCCAAGTTGCAATATCCAGGACCGGCGCGTTTAACCAAACGGCATCGCGTGCGCAATAATTTGCCCGGTGTACGGGATTTTTGTCCGTTAATCCGCCGAACAGAAACGTTGGAAGAACAGCGTAACTTGAGGCTGGATGAAAAAGCGAGAGACTCAATTGGCAAAGTCCACCCGGATATTTTAGCCCGTGCTGCCGCCTTTTTATGGCTAAAAGATTCTAAAGCCTCGTTCGCGATAGAAGGCGAACAACCTACGCACAACCGTGCCGAACGATGGGGCCGGGCAATTGGACAAGCAGGGCAACAACAACTAAGTTTGAATAAAATACTACGGCTGCAGGAAATCGTAATTGAAGACCGGCGTTTTATAAAAATGGGATGGCGTAAAGAATTCGGATTTGTGGGTATGCATGACCGCACAAGCGGTGCGCCTGTTCCCGATCATATCTCTGCCCGATGGCAGGATATCCCCCAACTCATGGAGGGCCTAATCGCTGCCTACAACGAATTATCCGAGAGCGATTATGACCCCGTATTTGCAGCGGCACTAATCGCTTTTGGCTTTGTATTCATTCATCCTTTTGAAGGCGGCAATGGCCGGATACACCGTTATCTCATTCATCATATTCTTGTTGAAAAAGGTTTTGCGCCTAAGGGCCTCATCTTTCCGGTTTCCGCCGTCATTCTGGAACGCATCGATGAATACAGACAGGTGTTGCAGTCTTTTTCCAAACCACTCCTTGAATGGATTGAATGGAACCCAACTCCTGCAAATAATATTGAAGTTTTGAATGAAACAATGGATCTTTACCGCTATTTCGATGCGACAAAACAGGCTGAATTTCTTTACGATTGCATCCGTCAAACAGTTCTAGAAACTCTTCCTGAAGAAATAGGTTATCTAACCTGTCATGACAAGATGAAGGCTTTCATTAAGGACCATTATGACATGCCGGAGAGAGTTATCGAAAATCTAATTGGTTTTCTGCTCCAGAATGAGGGAAGACTTTCGAAACGCGCCCGCGAAAAAGAATTCCAAGTATTAACAGATGATGAAGCTGCAAAACTAGAGGATAAGTATGAAGAAATTTTTCAATCATCTCAACTGTGGCAGGAAAGTGGATAAGTCTTGGCTGGGCTGTCCTTCGGTTAGCCATTCGGCCATTAAGGTTCCAATTAAGGGGGAGATGCCGATGCCGATTTTTCCGTGCCCGGTGGCTGCCCATAAGCCTTCCACATTGGGGAGGGGACCCATGATGGGTTTGCGGTAGTTAGGGGCAGGCCGCAGCCCGGCCCATTGCTGCAGCACTTTGGCTTCGCGAACGGCGGGGACGAATTGGGCCGCCTGCTGCAGCAATTGTTCTCGCGCCGCATCGGTGATCTCTTCATCATAACCCGCGTCGAGTTCGGTGGTAGCGCCCAAGATGACTTGATTGTTTTCCCGCTGAATTAAATAAATCGAATCGTTTTTCACGACCCGCTGCAAGATTGGTTTGGACAGCTCCAAAAGCAAGGCCTGACCCTTGAGCGGCATAACCGGAGCGTATTGTTTGAGAAAGGGATGCAGAATTGAACTCCATGCCCCGGCGCAGATCAATACAATTTCGGGATGGTAACTATTTTGGTTGGTTCTGATCGAAACGACTTTTCTTTTTTTTACTTTAATCTTGTAAAGTTCTTCGTGTTCACGAATAATAACACCTGTGTTGCGCGCGGCTCGCTTCAAAGCCTGAACCATACGTTCGGTGGAGAGTTGCGCGGTGGCTTGGCATTGAATTGCTCCATATTCACCAAACTGGGTTAGCGGTTCCAATTCGTGGGCGGTTTGGGTATCGATGATTTGGAAGGTAGGGCTGCCATCCCCAAACTGGGGCCATTCTTCGTTGGCGGCCAGCATTTCTTGCTGTGAATGGGCGAAATGCTTTTCACTTAAAATGTTTTCCAACCGGCCACTGCGCTGAAAGAGAATATCCACCCCAGAGTCTTCGCGAACTTCTTCTGCAAACGCTTCAAATTTCCACAAGGATTGACGCTGCAGCGTTTGAAGCGGATTGTGTTTGGTGGCATCTGAGGGCCACAACGCCCCCAGGGCGGCGTTGCTAGAGCCGCCGCCGCATTCCCGCCGTTCGACAAGAGTCACGTACGCCCCCTTTTGGGCCAAGCGCCAGGCGCAATTAAGTCCAACAACCCCTCCGCCGATGATCAGCACATCCATAGTATTCTTCATCATGCTATGATAGTAATCCTTGAAGACAAAATGCACTATGGTGAAGGTAAAGAATGAATGCAGGGACGTGTGTTGATTGTAGCGGGGAGCGATTCGGGTGGGGGTGCGGGCATTCAGGCGGATATCAAAACCATTACCGCGCTGGGCGCGTATGCTAGTACAGCAATCACAGCACTTACGGCACAGAATACCCTGGGTGTGCATGGGGTGCATCCTGTCCCGCCTGAGTTCATCCGGCAGCAGATGAAAGTGGTGCTCGACGATATCGGCGCTGATTGCATCAAAACCGGTATGCTGCACAGCCCGGAGATCATCGAAACGGTGGCTGCCCTAATCGGAGAGCAGGCCAAACAGACTCCCTTGGTGGTCGACCCAGTAATGTTCGCCAAAGGGGGAGACCGCCTGATCGATTCGTCAGCCATGCAGGCGTTGAAAGAAACCCTGCTGCCCCTGGCAGCCATCATTACTCCCAATCTGAAAGAAGCCGAAGCCCTCACCGGCACCGATGTTGAAGACGTGGATGAAATGAAACAAGCGGCAGATTCTTTGTTGAAACTTGGCGCGAAAGCGGTATTGATCAAAGGGGGCCATGCGAAGGGAGACACCATATTTAACGTGCTGCGTAGTGAAGATGGGTTTGACATTTTTGAAAGCCCGCGAATCAATACCCGCAATTTGCATGGCACCGGTTGCACGCTGGCTTCGGCCATTGCGGCCGGATTGGCAGAGGATTTTGTCGTACAAGACGCGGTGGCCCGCGCCTGCCAGTTTGTGCACGACGCGATTGCCAACGCGCCGAATTTGGGTTCTGGCCATGGCCCGCTGAATCACTCAATTACCATAAGGGGTTTTGAAGACCGGTATGGAGAAGAAGAATGAAGCGCTATGGCATCATCAGCGATACGCACGGCCTGTTTCATGAAGAGATCCATCAACATTTTTCGGGCGTAGATGCGATCTTGCACGGGGGTGATGTGGTAAGCGATACCGTAATAAAGCGGCTGAAGATTATGGCTCCCACCTATGCCGTCGCGGGCAATTGCGACGCCAAAACAGTAGAGTTGCCCATTCGCCGGGTGGTGGAATTGCCTTTTGGAAATGTTGGCATCGCGCACGGCCATCTGTTTTCAGGCAGGTTAGAAAAGCGCATTCAAGAATTGCTGGAAGATTTCGCCGAAGACGATGTGCGCCTGATTGTCACCGGTCATAGCCATTCACAATTGCTTGATTTTCGTAAGAATACATTCATTATCAATCCAGGGGCTGCCTGCAAACCACGGTTCAATTTACAATCCAGCCTGTGTGTTGTATCTTGGGATGAAGATACCAATACATTGGCGTTTCAGTTTTTTATTCCCTTGGTTTGGAAGAAAAAATAATTTATAAAAAATAGATTAATTTGTAACACATTTTTTCAGAATCGTGTATAATGTTAGGGAAGTTCATGATGGCTAGTAATCTAAAATATGCTTGAATTGTTAAGAGCAATCCACCTGCCCCGGCGGGCTATTTCAAGATGAAACTAATGTGCTTCAATAATGTTTGCTCAACAATCCCCTCGCCCTC
>CAZEZQ010000178.1:0-3845 GCA_964516245.1 uncultured bacterium
GGCGTTGTCGATTTCGGGAATGGGGAGTTTTACAATCACTTCTTTTTGTTCATCATAGGCTTCGCCCACCAATCGCAATGTCATACTTTCTTCGCCATGCAAGCGGCCCCAAATTCTCAATTCACCCTGCAAATATAAATCGGGCAATCGCTTCGGATAGATTTCATCTGATTGCAATCCCTCAAAATCAGCCTGTGCTTTCAGCAGCATTGGATCGTCGATGTAGTTATAGACCGATTCGATCACTTGGGGCAAATCGCTGCGGCTTTTTTCAAAAGCCACTTTGCCCCGATTGCGAAAGGCCAGCATATCAAGTAAATACCGGTTAATGCGGTCACCTGTTCCTATACAATAAATCGAGGTGCTCGGCCCTAAAAATTGAGAGAGGCTGTTAATAATTTTGCGGCTGTTTACCACCCCGACATTGGGCCGTCCATCGCTGAAGAAGAGCATAATCAATGGACGGGCGCGCGCTGTGCCCAGTTGCACGAGCGGCTGCAATGAAGAATAGATATCTGTACGGCCCGAAGCACGCAGGGGGCTGGTGAATTGCCAGGCTTTGCCGATGGTTTCTTCGTTCACGGGAGCCAAGGTACGCGTGAATTTTTTGATTTCGCTCTTAAAACCAACCACATTGAAGCGGTCTTCTGGACGCAAGCGTTCAAATATGGTTTTTATTTGATCTTTAATCACACCCAAACGCCGGGTTCCCATGCTGGCCGAAGCATCCAGAACAAAGATTATATCTTTTGGCAACACTTTAAGGCGCTCATCTTCGTTTCGGGGCCGGATGGTCACCATGAAATAACCATCACCCCCTGTGTGATGGTAGGTGTAAAGTTGAATATCCAATAAATCATCCAGCTGAATGTATTTCTCTTTTATGGCTTCGATGGCTTCTTGTTCGTTTTTCAAAGTAGTTTGGGCCGGAGCGGGGCGTAAGAGCTCGGGTGAAGGGAGAATTTCTGTCACTGGGGGAAGTTCAATGGGGGGCTCTTTCACCACCAGATCGGGCATATCGGGCGCCATTGCTGGGCTATCCACAAAGCGCATAGAACGGCTTACAATTTCATCGGAACGTTCCTCAGGAGGGGGGAGATTCGCCATAATCCGGTTTCGGGTGCCATCGCCGCGTCCGGTTAATGGAATTCGTTGGGTTTCGACTTGATCGTTTACACTTGTAGAATCGGTCGTGCCTTCAAATTCAGTGATTGAGTTTTTCCCCAAATCAGAATCGATCAGATTTCTTGCCCATTGATCGTCTTCAAACAGCGTTTCTTCACCGCTTTCTTCTTCGGTTGGGATCGGTTGTTCCATATCAGTAGGGGGCAGGGAAGCGATTTGTTGTTCGGCTCTCTCTGTAACCTGCTGAGACATTTGTTGAATTTGCTCTTGCAATACTTTTTCACGTTGTTCTTTTAGTTGAGATTGTGTGGGCCGTGATACGAAGTTGTCTGATTCTAACTCACGAAATTGCACTTTGAAGAGTGTTTCTATTTCTTTCTCTGTATCTTCTATAGCGGCCACTTCCATTCGTGTGCTAAAAAATAAAATGAGAGAATGAACGGCGAGCGACAATAGCAGCGCTAATAAAAATACCCGGCTGCTGAGAATGGTATTCCTACTGCTGGAATATCTGGGCAATGTATGTGATTGCGAATTTGGTGCCATAACTATCTTAATTTATCTTAGCCTTCAACCTGGCTAGGAAACCAATCTATTTTACTGTGCTGAAAACTGTTGGGCGAAAACTTTTTTCGCTTTTTGGCTCCATTCAGAATTTGAATACTGCTTTTGTAATTCGGCATATAAAGGTTTCGCTTCGTCAAAGTCATCCAATTTCATATAACATTCGATGCTGCGGTAAATCGCTTGTGGAGTCAGTTCAGGATGATCGTAAATAATGGCTACGCGCAAGAATGATTCTAACGCTTTTTCGGGCTGATCAAGTTTTTGAAACAGAGAGCCCCGGTCGACATAGAGTTGCGCTTCAAACATTGGGTCGGGATTGCCCATGTTCGATAATTCCATCAAACTCTTTTCATAATACTTCAAGGCTTCATCAGGTGAATTTTTGTTTTCATAGGCTTTTGCCAGCCCCCAATAGATTTCAGGCTTGAATTGGCTTTCTGGAAATGTTTCCAAAAACGTCTCCGCGTTTTGCTGCGCTTCATCCCAGCGCTTAAGCGCTACCAGTTCATTGTTTTTCGCGATTCGCGCGCGCTCAATAATCGAGTCTTTGTCAAACAGGTCTAAAATGCGTTCCGCAATTGCCAGGGCTTCTTCATGCTGGCTGCTTTCCTGCGCTTGAAAGACCATCCAGAAGATCACTTCAGGATGCAGCTCTTTTCCTTTTGGGTTGGCCAACACTTTTTGAAAATTCTTATAGGCAGCCTGATGGTTGTCCATCCGGTAATCGCAGAGTGCTTTGCGGAGAGTCACACTGAGGTCTTCATCGAGCGATGGATACTTGTCGATCACTTGCTGGTAGTATGATGCGGCCTTTTCCAGTTCATTTTGCTGTTCGTGGATATAGCCTTTCCAATACAGCGCATCGCCTTTTCTTGAAGATTCCACATCAGACGTAAGCAATTGATCGAAGGCCGAGAGCGCCTGGCCGTGCTGGTCCAATTGATAGTGAGCAAGCGCTTTGCGGTAAAGAATATCGTTTTTGGAATCGGCTTGTGGAAACGCCTGCAAAAATGTCTCAGCCACTTCGACCGATTTTGCATGATCTTTGGCTGAAAACAGAGCATTGCATGCCCAATTCAAAGCTTCCTGCGCCCGTTCAGAATCAGGGTAGGTTTCGTAATAATTTTGAAACTCGCTTGCCGCTTCGGCATATGCCTTGGTGCGGTAAAGCAGGTCGGCCAACAAAAAATGGGCGTCTTGGGTATATTCTGTTTGCGTATCCAAACGTGTAACCCAGCGCATTTCTTTGATGGCCTCATCCAGTTGATTGTCTTTCGCGTACGATTGCCCCAATAGAAAATGGGTATTCGCGCTCATATCGACCGGAAGGCTTTGCTGCAATAGGTTTTTGCATTCAGCAATGGCATCTTCAATTGTTCCTGAAAGATAATACGACCAGGCCAATTGGTACCAGGCCCGGTTACGATAGTCTCCAGCATTGGGATCGGCAATGACTTCGCGAAAATAGCGAATGGCGTCTTCATAAATTTTTTGTTGATACGAACAGGTGCCTTTTAAGAATAAAATCCCCGCATTTAATTCTGGCGGCAGCGCTTGTTGTTCGAGAGATTTTGCAATGGATAAGGCTTCTGTATAGTTTTGATTTTGATATTCAGACCAGGCAGCTCCGTATTTCGCCTTGGGGGCATGTTCACCTTTTGGATGCATGGCCACATAAGCGCGATAGGCTTGCGCGGCGCCCTGGTAATCGTTGATGCGGTAAAGAATCTGCGCCGCTTTTAATTGGGCGTCTTCCAATAGAGTCGAATCTTCGGGAATGGTGTATTGCTCTTTGTTCTTCCAAAGGTGATTGAGAATCTCAGCTGCTTTTTGAGGTTGATTTTGTTTTTCTAGTATTTCGCCAAGCAGAAATGTGGTATAAGCGGTGTATTCGCCTTTTGGAAAAGAATCACGCAATTGGCGATAGCGCTGCTCGGCCTGTTTGAATTTCTCTTGCCGCTGGTAACTGCGGCCTGCGTAAAACAAACCGGCTTCTAATAAACCAGGTTCTTTCGCCTCATTGATCACGGTTTCCAAATGAGGCAGCGCCCCCTGGTTGTCGCCGATTTTGTATGAAATTTCTCCCAATCGCAATCGCGCATCCAAGCGTTTTTGGCCTTGAGGATACGATTGAATTAAATCTTCAAACAGGT
>CAZEZQ010000178.1:3855-8390 GCA_964516245.1 uncultured bacterium
CGTGGAAACAACCCATTCACGGGTTACCTGACCCGCTTCCAGCAGCAGCATTTTTCCTTTGATGGGGTCTTTCTGATTGATGGCCGAAGCATGTTGAAACAAGGATTCAGCCTGCCGGAACAATGCAATTTCACGATTGGAGCTATTTGGATATTTTTTCAGAAATTCACCGTATTGATTGGCAGCCGATTCATACATCCCCCGCTGGTACAGTCCATCAGCGAAATCCAAATCCAGCCGTTCTTGTGATGCGGTGTCTGATTGCGATTGCGAATTTTGAGCAAGAAGCATCATGGGTTGGGCCATTCCAGCAATGGCAAGCAAAGCAGGGAGAACAAAAAGAGGGTTCAAAAATAGTGTCTTATAAATAATTGTTTTCATTGTGCTTTCGATTCTTTATTTCTTTTTGTAATCGGTCAGATTTCTGAATGAAATTTTCCTCCCGAGATTGCTGATCTTTACCCACAAATGGGGACTTGGTATTCCCCCCTTATTAAGGGGGGTAGGGGGGATCAGGCTTTCCTCATACCGCCAAATCCCCCCAGCATCTGCGATGCTTACCCCCCTTAATAAGGGGGGCCAAAAATGTTCCTCAAACTTTTGGGTAAAGATCAACCCAAGATTAGGAGGGTGAATTCGCCGTTTGATTGATAAACCGGCTCGGCAGGAGCACGCCACAGCGCATTTCCAACCTTGCCCTCTTGCTTAAGTTAATTTCATAGTTTCCAATTCTCTCTCTCATTGGGAGAGGATTGGTTAAATGTTCATTGATTGTTCTGACAAATTTCCATCATTTCGCTAACTTATTCCTTTTGTTTTATTAATTGGGCGGATTCCCGCTGGTTTGTTCTTCTTGCTGTTTTTCAGGCGGCAGGGCCGCGAACGATACGTTCCATATCCCGGATTGCGCGCATACATCCAAAACCCGAATGGCATCTTCCAGATTGGATTGCCGGTCTCCACGTATGATCACTGATTGATCGGGATATTGATTGGAAATTCGGCCGAGCAACATTTTCAATTGATCGGTCGAGACTTCCCGTTGGTTGACGATCAAGGTGCCATCGTATTTTACATTGATAATCAGTTCGCCCAAATTGCGTTTGGGTGTGGTGGCAGATTCGGCTGTGGGGACTGTGATCGAAAGTTCATTTTCCAATCGGGCGAATACAGATGTGGTAATAAAGAAGATCAACAACAAAAAAATTATGTCGATCATTGGCGCCATTGGAATAATGGGTTCTTCATCTTGGATTCTCGATAAAAAATTCATGATTCCACCTTGGAAACCGGTTTACGGGATTTACGGGGTGAAGAAGAACGCTTTCGTGACGATGAATCTTTCGATTCGTCCATACTCATCATATCCGCCATCTCAACCGCGAACTCTTCCACCTCAGAAATGCTGGCTTGCAATTTTCCGCGAAAGTAAAAGAAAAAGCCCATACAGGGGATAGCCACAATCAGGCCCGCGGCGGTCGTCACTAACGCTTGCGCCACGGCGCTGGCCAAGGCTACCGGTTTGACCGCGCTGATATCAAAGGCAATAAAGTTAAACGCTCGAATCATACCCAATACAGTTCCCAACAAGCCTAACATGGGGGCGACAGTCCCAATATCCGAAAGATAACGCACACGCCGCATTAGGTTCTCAGATTCACGCCGGCCAACGGCTTCCATGGTTGAAGCCATGGCAGTGGGGTCTGAATGGCCGCGCATCGCGCCCGCCAAAACCACCTTGGCGAACAAGCCTTTGTGCCGCCGGCACAGCCGTCCAATATCTTCGTATCTACCATCGCGCAAAAAATGGCGCACTTGGGTTAACAGTTCTTTGGGCACCAACTTGCGCTGGGTAAGGGTAAACGCAAAAAACACTGTGAGAGTGAGAGCCAATACAGACAGCAGCGCCAATACTGCCATCACCCATCCACCGTTTACCAGCAGATCATAAAGGGTCATGCCCTCCTCTTGCTCCAACACATCAGAAACCGCCGTTGGGGTGGCTTCTTGAATTTCGCCGGATTTTTCTTGCGCCATGAGGGATGGATGCTTTAGAGGTGTGAGAACGATTGGAATGGTGAGCACTAGAAACAATAAATAACGCGATGAGTATAATTTCATATTTTCAATCCCCTTTGATTGGAAAGCAAGCGGATCATTCATGTATGATGATCCGGCAAAAAGTCTTCACTTGTGATGCGGACATCCTGTATGCAACAGCATTTAGCGCAGGCAGGATGCCTGCACCACAATATGGATAAGCGCTCAAATCTTGATTGCTCTTTTTGCTGGAACGGCATGTGTTTTCTATTGGCAACTCTTCATAGTACAATGAAGGAAAGTTCTTCACAACACTCATTTTCTCTTTTGTTTTCTCTTTGACAGATGTTAGAATTGTTTGTTTTCCATAAAATTCACGCTTGTAAGGCTCTATAGAGGTATTAATTTGTTAAAAGGATTTTCAGTTGTTTTGATTTCCAGTGACCGGGCCGCTTCGGGTGAGCGCGAAGACGCCACCGGTCCCGCCTTGCAATCCTTAATTGAAGCAAACGGAGGAATATGCAAAGAAGTCACGATTGTATGCGATGAAGCCCCTCCACTTCGAAATAAACTCATCGAATGGAGCAACCGCGGCGATATTGATGTGATTCTTACATCCGGGGGCACGGGGATTGGGCCGCGGGATATCACTGTGGATATATCCGGAGAATTTATCGAGAAAGAATTACCTGGTTTCGGTGAAGAAATGCGCCGGCGTTCACTCGAAAAAACCCCCTTCGCCATTCTCTCCCGCGCAACGGCTGGAACCTTCGGAAATAAAATCATTTTGAACCTTCCGGGCAGCCCCAAAGGAGCCCTAGAATGCTTTGAATGGGTGATGAAACCATTGGTCCATGCTGTAGAATTGCTTAAGGCGCAGGTGAGAGACTGCCAATCCCAATAATTTTTTTACCCATTCTACTTAATCTTAAATGAATTGAAAATTCTATCCTTACGTAAAATTATTAAAAAAGCTTTCACAACCAAGGCCATTTTCGTATTTCCAAGTTCATTTTTTTTTGTTAAGATGCCTGTTACCCCTACTGGGGGAAACTGTTATTTATTACGAATACAAACAGGGTTGAAGATGGCAAAAACAGATCATTTGGTTAGTACAGACCGTTCGCTGCCTCACAATATAGAAGCGGAAAAAAAGGTTTTGGGCGCGATGATGCGGGATATGGAGGCATTGCATCGCAGCCATGAAATTATGGGCCAAGCGCCCTTTTATCAACCCAGCCACCAAAAAATCTACGAGATTTTGCTAGAACTTTCCTCTGAAAATGTTGCGATTGACCTGTTGACTCTTTCAGAAGCATTGGATCGCCGTGGCATTTTGAATGAAGTTGGAGGATCATTTTACCTGGCCGAACTGGCGCAAAGCGTGGCCACTACCACCAATGCCGAGTATCACGCCGCCATCGTAAAAGAACGGGCTCTGCGGCGCCGTTTAATTCGCCAATGTTCGCAAATTATCCAAAATGTGTATGAAAGCAGCGATGAAGCCGAAGTCTTAATTTCTCAGGCTGAATCGGACATATTCAAACTCTCGCAAGAACGCCGGGGACGTTCGTTTGAAGTGGTGGGACATTTTTTTGATTTGGCCATGGAAAAAATTGAGATGGCCCATCAGCAGCAAGGCTCGATAACCGGTCTTTCTTCCGGGTTTCGTGATTTCGATATGATGACATCGGGGCTGCAGGCTTCTGACTTAATTATTTTGGCCGCCCGCCCCTCGGTTGGGAAAACCAGTCTAGTGCTGAACGTTGCTGAACATGCCGCTATTATGGGGGTCCCAGTAGGGATATTCTCGCTTGAAATGAGCAGCGAGCAGATCGCCGAACGGGTGTTGTGTTCTCAAGCCAAAGTGAATTTGAAACACATGCGATCGGGCTATTTTACCAAAAATGACGCTTCTCAGTTGTTGAAAACCTCCAATAAAATCCACAATATCCCCCTTTATATCGACGACACCCCCAACTTGAACCCCACCGAGGTCTTCAGCCGCAGCCGCCGTTTGAAATCGGAACGGCCCGACCTGGGCCTGATCATCATCGATTACCTGCAGCTGATGGGCAGCGGCCGGCGGGTGGAAAGCCGCCAGCAAGAAGTTTCGGAAATATCGCGTTCAATGAAGATACTGGCCCGCGATCTGAATATCCCCATTATCGGTTGCTCACAGCTTTCACGCGCCGTGGAAAAGCGCGATGACCACACCCCACGGCTTTCTGATTTGCGCGAATCGGGCGCCATCGAGCAAGATGCCGATTTGGTGGTATTTCTGCACCGCGAACCACTCAAAGGTGATTTTGAAGGTGAGCAAGAAGAAGATTTGGAAGCGGGCCACCAGATTCGCTACAGTTACAAACTCATCATCGGCAAACACCGCAACGGGCCGGTTGGTGAAGTGGATATTTATTTCGCCCGCGAATACACCCGCTTTTTCGATGCCTTACCCACTGTCGATGATGAGGAAGTTCCGTTTTGATAATGAA
>CAZEZQ010000179.1:0-8369 GCA_964516245.1 uncultured bacterium
GTGCAAAAATCGGCGGTTGAATATGACATCCACCAGCATGCTTTTGTTGTAATGACTCCCGCCCAAACGCTTGAATTGGCTCAACCCAATGCTTGCGCGATGTGTCATCGCTCGTATCAAGGTACACAGGACACAGATATCACCAAATGGGATGAGGAAAGTGATATTGTAATCAATACGTGGTTGAATGAACAGTTTGTTGCCATGTTCGGTTCTACTGATGTAAAGGATTGGAATATTTATAAATAAAAAATGATGCCTCTTATCCATATTTTTGTCGGAGGAGAGTATATTGCTCTCCTCCTTTTTTTTATAATTTTGAAATTGCTCTTTCTTCCTGCGAGAGTACTATCTGGCTTGTGTAAGAGGATAAAAATTCATTTAGGCAGCAACTTGACTTCACTCATGCATTTGAACTATCAATACAGTTGATGTTCTGTTCAGGACTTAAGGATGCAAACGTATTTTTCTAGAATCTCTCTGACTCCGCTCCTTTGTTTTTTTTGGAACAAGGATATCCTTATAACATTATCCAATTAGGAGCATTCTATGTGGGTACACGCAACGACAGCGGCCCTGGTGGGTCTTGGCCTGTATAGCACCTGTATTGAACCCCGGCGGTATGTGATACGCCATAAAAGCATTTCTATGCCCGGCCCTCCCATCGATCATTTGCGCATTCTTCATTTATCCGATTTTCATTTTTACAAACGGCAAAACCGGCGCAAAGAATTTATTCAATCTTTGACCGATACTCCCGTCGATTTGATTTTTATTACGGGTGATTTGATTGACAACGATTCGGGAATCAATATTTGCTTGATGGCTCTGCGCCACCTGAAGGCGAAATACGGCGTGTATTGCGTGTTAGGCAATCACGATTATTACCACACCTCTATCCGCAACATTATGGAACCCACCGGTCCGATCCCGCAAAACACCACTCGCAAGCGCAACCGTACCGATTATTTAATACAAGGGTTGCACGATTTGGGGATCCATGTGTTGATCAACCAGCGCAAGCAAATTGAGGTGGAAGGCCATCCCATTACGATCGTAGGCATCGATGACCCTTATGTAGAGCGTGACAACATCCCCAAAGCGTTTGAGAATTACAAAAAAAACGGGCCGTGTTTTGTTTTGGTGCATTCGCCTGAGAAAACCGGTGAAATTGCTTCTTACCATCCCGATGCGGTGTTTATGGGCCATACGCATGGAGGGCAAATTCGGCTGCCTTTCGTGGGCCCGCTCATTACCCGCAGCCGGGCGCCCCGGCATCTGTCTGAAGGCTTACACCGGCTCAATAGCACCTATTTTCACACTTCGCGCGGCTTGGGAGTCAGCCTCATGACCCACATCCGCTTTTTCTGCCCCCCCGAAATCACTTACTTTAACATTCATTTCACCCAAGAAGACACGCAATAGTGGGAACGTGAGAACATGGAAAAATTAAATTATTCTACCTGCTTTTCCAATTCATGCTTGAATAAAATCAATGCATATACACGAATCCCATAACATTTTTTTCTGTTCGATTAATTTCATTATTATTTGTGCCGTACTTGATTGATATAATCAACAGAATCAATACCATTAGTCAAATTTATATCAATATCACTTCGAGATTTTATTAATGAATCGATTTTCGGGATGATTTTATAAGACTGAATTTCAGATATATCTACTGGTTGCCCTTTGTCATTAAATTTAACTTTTCCGAACACAGAAATTTCTAAGGGATTCAATTCTAAATAATCTCGAAATTCTCTAAATTTTTCATCACAAAAATAACATTTGACAGTGGTGCCAAAAATATTGGTTTTTAAATTGAAATAAGGATTTTTACTAATTTGTGGCTTTCCGCCAACTTCTTGAAGCTTACCTGTCAATGTTGTCCATTCAAAATGCTCGTATTTTGTAAGACTTTGCAATAGATCTTCCAGGTTTTTTTCTAAATCTACATTGCTTTTTATTTCATAACTTTTGTTTATAAATCTAGAAAGCTTCCCTGTTCTTTTTCTTGCAGAATACACTCGATACAAAGATTCAATGGCATCTCTGTTAAAGGATTCAGGCAATTCTTTTTTTTGAGAAAGAAGTTTCTGGCCCTGGAAGAATTTTCGTTCGGCTTTACTCGCGATTTCAATAGGGCAAGTATCACTTGGAGAGAAAATGGCATGGAACGGTTTATTCATGCCTATGTTTAATATTTGCCAGTCAAATACGCCATCTCCGGATTTAGAAATTTCTTGGGAAATATATTTTAAGGCAGACGTAGTACCAAGCAAAATGTCCGATATATCTTCAGCAGACATTTTTTCAGGATGCTCAGATAATTCAAAAGTGAATTGGATATTTTCAGCCATCTGGTTACCGTTTTCCTACGATGAATATCAATACGCCAATTGTTACCCTCAATGCCCTGGTTGGTTTTATATTTTACATCAAATCCTTGAAAAGACCTAAAATCATTATAGCAGATTTTCGGCTATTTAAACAAATGGTCCCTTAAAGTCAAACCAAAAATTTTTAAATTGATATCCATTGGAGAGGAGACTCCTTGTCCCGATTGAACAAGAAACCGGCTCGGCGGGAGCCTCGCCTCCTTCACAAACTCATTACCTATTGATTTAATTTGATTTGAAATTCTACAAGAATATCTTTCACAATTGCAGATTAGAATCCAACAAAAGTGATCCCTCTTTTCAAAGTGCACTACTTTCGGTAATCTATCGTTCAATTTATTAGAACGTTTATTGGTTGGTGCAAGGAGAGTTCATGGAACTTTATACTGCCTTATGGCAAGCAATTAAGAAGTTTGAAAATGCCATTGCCTTTCAAACCGAAGAAGAAACCATCACCTATAAACAACTTGGCAAGGGCATCAATCAGGTGGGGAACTTTTTGAAAACACAGGTGGAGGGTGAACGCCGCCATATTGCTGTGTTGATCCCCAATACAACCAATTTCCCCTATGCCGTCTTCGGCATATTGGGTGCCGGTCATATTGCGCTGCCGTTTAACCCTCTTTTAACACCTGAAGAACTGGTGGTGCTTCTCGAACATGGGAAAGCCCATTATCTGTTATATGATCCGCAATTGGAAGAAAAAGCCAGCCAAGCGGCGCAGATGGCTTCTATCGGGATCGAAGCGATTTCGGTTTCTGAAATCTTAAAAATGAATTCAATTCCCAGCGATCCTTTGTCTCCATCCATTGAAGAAACCGAGCTTTCTATGATCATGTACACCTCCGGCACCACCGGTGATCCCAAAGGGGTAATGCTGACACATAAGAATTTTTACTCCAATTATGCAGCCTATAATGATGTCTTTTATTTCACCTCCGATGACGTATTCCCCTGTGTATTGCCTTTGTTTCACTCATTCGCGATGACCGCCATTTTGCTGGGAGGGCTGCTTTCCGGTTCGAAAATCGTGTTGTTTCCCAGTTTCGTCCCTCAAAAAATCATCGATCTTCTCACACGCGAAACCAATGTCATATTGATTGCCGTATCACCCATGCTCTATCTAGTGGCGCACATGGCGCCGGAAGAGGCCGCCAAAAACCACAACCTGCGTTACACCGTTTCGGGCGGGGGCCCGCTGCCGGCCGATGTATTCAATTATTTTGAAAAGAAAATGAATCACCCTATTTTAGAAGGGTATGGATTGACCGAAGCCGCTCCTGTGGTGGCTTCCAATCCACCGGGGGGCAACAAGGTTGGCACCATTGGTATCGCCATCCCCGGCGTTGAGGTTGAAATTCGCAATGAACGGGGAGACAAAGTGGCCAACGGCGAGGTCGGCGAACTTTGCGTCAGAGGCGATAATGTGATGCTGGGTTATTACAAAAATCCCGAAGCCACTCAAAAGGCGTTTTTTGAAGGGGGGTGGCTTCGCACCGGCGACTTGGGCTGCATGTTTGATGATGGCTGCATTCAAATTCGCGGACGCTTGAAAGAATTAATTGTCAGCGGCGGTGAAAATATCTATCCCCGCGAAGTCGAAGAGGCGCTCATGCGCCATCCCGCCGTAAAAGAAGCGGCTGTGGTGGCCCAACCCAACCGGCTGCGCAACGAAGTGCCCTTCGCCTTTGTGGTGTTGCATGATGAATACAAAAACAAATGCACCGAATCTGAACTGCGCAAATTCTGCCGCGAACATATCAGCGAATACAAAGTACCCGAAGGGTTTGCCTTTCCAGACACGCTTCCCAAAACCGCCAAGGGCAGTATTCAAAAAGAACAGTTAAAGAAGCAATTGGCAGAATAGTTGTCCGTTTGGCAAAAAGTTAATCTTGGAGCGCAGGCGTCTCGCCTGCATCTATGTTTTGCGCAGGCGTCTCGCCTGCATCTATGTTTTGTGCAGGCGTCTCGCCTGCATCTATTTTTGGAGCGCAGGCGTCCCGCCTGCATCTATTTTTGGAGCGCAGGCGTCTCGCCTGCATCTATGTTTTGGAGCGCAGGCGTCCCGCCTGCATCTATGTTTTGTGCAGGCGAGACGCCTGCGCTCCAAAACATGCAAATACAGAGTGCTTGATTTACTGTTCTATCGAAATGTCATAGTTGAAAATCAAATCCCGTCATTCCGCTTTGGGAAAATACAACCGGAACATTGTGCCTTCACCGGGTTTGCTCTTTACGCTGATAGTGCCTGCGGCTTGATTCACAATGCCGTAAACCGTCGACAATCCTAATCCCGTCCCCCGGTCCGGCTCTTTGGTTGTAAAAAACGGCTCGAAAATTCTTTCTTGCGTTTCCAAACTCATTCCAATACCGGTATCACTTACTTTTAGCAAGACATACGATCTGGATGTGGTTGGCCGGTTGGAGAATGTGGAACCTTCTTTGATCGTCTCAATAGAAGTTTCGATTGTTAGCGTTCCCCCATGTTCCATGGCATCCTGCGCATTCACAATTAAATTCAACAAGATTTGTTCGAGTTGGGTTGGATCGATTTGAATGGGGGTTGCTTCGTCTGATGTTCTTAAAACCAATTCAATATTCGATTTCATCACACGAGAAATCATATTGTGCATGCTATCCAACGTGTGGTTCAAATCGATGGTTTTGACTTGTGTGTCATGATTTCGACTAAACACCAGCAATTGGCGGATCAAGCTGGATGCACTGCTGCTGGCTTTTTGAATTTTCTCTATAATGCATCGGTGCCTGTTGTCAGACAAATCATTTAGAAGGAGTGATGTATGGCCTTCGATTACAGTCAAGAGATTGTTAAAGTCATGGGCGATCCCGCTGGAAAAACGGCCGATCGATTCCATTTTTTGCGCTTGATAGAACTGCTTTTGCAATTCTTCTTTGATTTCTTTGTCTTTTATGTGTTCTGTGATATCCATCACAATTCCTTCCAAATACAAAAATTGGCCTTGATGATCGTAAACTCCTGATCCTTTTTCCCAAACCCAAACGATTTCTCCGGTTCGTTTCAACAACCGATAGGTCGTTTCAAAATGGCTTTGATTTTGAATGGACTGATTGACAGATTCATACACATGAGGCAAATCGTCTAGATGAATGATCTTGGCAAAAGAAGAAATCTGGGAAGTAAATTCTTGAGGAGTGTATCCTGTGATCTCGGTGCACGCTTCGCTAACAAATAAGATCGTGAAGTTTTTATCGTTTTGACACCGGTATACCATCCCAGGGAGATTGTTGAACAGGTTTTTTAATGTCCGTTCTTTATCGGCCAATTGGATGTTGATTGTAAGCAGTTCTGAATATTGCCAATAAATCAATATATAGAGCAATATGGTTGTAATTACAACAAACCCAATTCCTTTTATAGTTTGGAAATATCGAAAATCGAGGAAGGTTTCAGTGAAATATTGAAGAATGTGATCTGAAAACAGGATCCATACCGATCCAAGAATAAGATAAAACAAGGGGATTCTAGCTAATTTCCAAGAAATTAGGCGCATGAATAATACCAATTCTTTGTATGCAACTCATTAATCATTGCTGCTCTTTCAAAATCCACTGAGTTCTTGTAAAGAAATGCACCTATGCATGGATTATATATTGCCGTACTATATACTTTATATATTATATAAGAAGTATAGACAAGTGAACGTTGCCTATAATTGTAAAAATTTTTTGTTTCTTCGCTAACGATTTCGGTTTTTATACGCTTCTATAAAAATGAGCAAGTCTTTTGCATTGATCCGGCCAGAAGCATCCTGAAAGAAATCGGCGTTGGGATGGTCTTCAGCCGAGTTTTTCCACAAACGAATGTAATAAAACACATCGTTTGCATCCACGTTGCCATCCCCGTTCACATCTGCGATGGGTAGGGGGATAGGTGTTTCAGTGGGTGTTGGTGTCGGCGTTTGTGTCGGTGTTTGTGTGGGCGTATTGGTTGGGGTGAAAGTAGGGGTTGGGGTAAAAGTAGAAGTCGGTGTTGGAGTGTGAGTCGGTGTGAAAGTCGGGGTTTCTGTAGGAGTGGGGACCGGTTCATCATTTTTGGATAAAGCCAGTGTAAAAGCCACTTCGCTGGATGTATTGTTCTGCACAGTGACAAAATAGCGGGTGTCGTCCAGAGGGATATCGCCATCATCAGAAATAATAATTCTCCGCTCCGGCTCATTCACTTCAAAAGTAAATCGTTCAAAATCATTTCTACCGGTTTCCATTTCAATTTGTACTTCTATATCCCTGGTTTGTTCGAGGGCAATATCCAAATCCAGGCGATCTTCATCACCCGAAGGGTTAATGAGAAACGGGAATGACGATTCATTAAATCGTCCTACCCCTCCCCATTCTTTTCCGCCTATGCCCAATATGGTCACATCGACTTCATCGCCCGATAAATCGAGTTCATCATCATCTACATCGAAATCGATATTACGAACGGTCGAGAAACGTGTCACGGTAACGATATCGGCCAGGCTTCGGCCTTCATCATCGTCATCGTTATCGTTGTAAAATTCCTGCTTGGGAGGATCATCAAATGACGGATCATCCAAATCATCAGCAAAGAATCCCACACTGGATGGGCCGGTAAAATCGGTATCGATGGCTTCAATCTTAATAAAATAATCACCGGTTGGAATGCGAAAATTATACTCTGCGTTACTCTGATTGAACGTTCCCGTAACCGTCGAATACATTTTTGTGAAGGGTTCTTCTTTGTTGATGGCAACCACATTTACGCCCCGCAAGTCTCGGCGGCCCCGTTTGACCGAGCCGCGAATGCGGCCGGTGGTGGATAAGAAGTCATTCAACGGTTCATCGCTGGGATAAATATTCGACAAAGCGTTTATGTCATCATGAGTCAGTTCATTGCGAAAGGAGTCGTCCTCGCTGGTGGTGGGAAACATCACGGGCAGCTTTGCATCGTCTGAACCCACTCCATTAAAAGCCAGATGGCGGTTGAATTGAGCATGACCCAATCCGGCAAAATGCCCCAATTCATGAAGAACGGTGTTAAACATGTCCTCTCGAGGGATATTTGCCTCATCGAACAAGTAACCGTTGAATATGGCGCGGGCTTGTAAAATTACATTATTGCCTGAATTGAAAAGGGTCGGTCCGGCAAATCCCAAAAAATTTTCTCTCGCACCAATCCCAAAAAAACTATTGATAATCCGGCCATCGTTATCAAAAATGATAGGATGAACCCGGCTATTCAGAGGGGCATTAAATAAATCATCGACGATTGATTCAAAATTACTTCTTGTTACATCATCTTCAATAGCAGATTCAACTTCTTCAAAAATTAAAGAAGAGGTTTCTACATCTTCCCATTTTTGAAACGCCCGCCGCACCAATTCTTGGGCTTCACGATTGGTCAATGGGCCGAATCTCCCCGTTTCAATTCCATACCGGGCTATGGAATTGTTCCAAATAATGGGATCTCCATTGTTAACCAAAATAGGTCCACCCGCATAAGAGAAAACTTGGAAGAAGGAAAGCAGCATCAAAGTTGAGAATAATTTATTCATTAGTATCCTGTGTAATATTTTGAATTTGGGTCATTCAAAAATGTTATTTCTAGATATTGTATATCAAAGAATAATGAATGAGGAAAAATTAGAATAAGTAATCCCATTTCTAACAAGCCCCTTATGGACGCTTCACGTAAGTTCTGAAATTCTTATTGGTTATGCATACTATTTACGTAAATCAGTAGTCGTTCAATCAAACCGGCTCGGCGGGAGCACGCCACGGCGCATTTTCAACCTCGCCCTCCCAAAGGCAGCGACACGGCTCGGCGAGAGCCTCGCCCTCCTCGTATGAAACATTCACATAAGTTCTGAAACTCTAATTTGTTATGCAGGCTATTTACGTAAATCAGTAGTCGTTCAATCAAACCGGCTCGGCGGGAGCACGCCACGGCGCATTTTCAACCTC
>CAZEZQ010000180.1:0-8360 GCA_964516245.1 uncultured bacterium
GTGGGAAGTGGTTGCTTTCAGCTCATAAGCTGGATGCTGTTATTTGCCTTGGATCAATCCGGCGGGATACCCCGCCACGCCTTGCGGCAAGGAGCCATCGAATTTCAGTGGAAATTCAATGGGATTCTTCATCCCCTCGATATTGAGTAAGTCGCCTTTTTCCAATTGGCTCTTCTCCGCGTATTCAGGATGCATAGCCAGATAGGGTTCCGCTGCCAGTTCATCGATGCCTGATGACAACACGCTTAGTTCTTCCGAACCGAAGATGTGATACAAGGGCACAAACAACACACCGTCTTGTGACGCCTGAAAGGGTTCTGGAATTGTGTTGAAGTAGTTTGCCTCTGAATTTTGCTTGGGTTCGATCAAGCGCCTGCCGGGATCACCGCCGTGCAGCGCCCCCCCCACTTCGCTTTGAAATTTGCTCACCGATTGGATGGAGTTCCATCCCGGCGACCAGAATTCATGGATCAACGGCGCCGGAGGTTCACCCTGATAGCCTTCCATTGAGAAAGAGAGCGGAGAGTCTGGGTCATCGACTGGTTTGGGTTCGTGTACGGATTTATGCGCGTTCATGGCCGTGCGCCCGCTATAGCGGTGCATTTGCCGGGGAAACTTTTGGCCTGCGATACGAAAGCCTGCTGGAGGCGCGATGTCTTTTACCGATTGAAACACGTCGAATTCGTTGGAGAGTTCTTGCAGCACATCATCCAATGCGTTCCAACGAATGTCCTTAAATGATTTACGAATCAGCGCCAATTCTTGCATCCAGCGCCAGCTTTCCTGCACATCCCCCTCGGGCACAAACACTTGATAAAAGCGTTGGGCGCGGCCTTCTTGATTGATGAAGGTACCATCGCCTTCCGCAAAAGCCGCAGCGGGCAGCGCCACCTGCGCCTGGTCGGTTGTGGTATGGCGTAGATGATCAACCACAATCACGTTTCTCGCCTTGTTCAGAAGCAAATCAATTTCTTCTTTGGAGCCGCGCCTTCGAAGATCGTTTTCAAGAACGATCACCATATCGGCCGGTGAGTTGTTTAGTTTGTCATCGGCTTCTTGTAGTGCCTGACCGGTCATCAAAGCCAGGCCCAGGCTGTTGCATTCAGGGACGGCATAAGAGAGTTGGGCATCCACGCCCTGGCGCTTCAATGCCCAGGCGACGTTGGCCGCTCCGTAAACGGTTTCTAGATTCAAGCTGCTGCCGCTAATCACCAATGGATTCTTCGCCTGGCGCAAATCTTCGGCAATTTGTTTGGCCAGCGTTTGTTCTTCCTGCGAAAGATTGGATACGCTAGGCGCGTTGGGATCCAACTCATGGGCAATGGCATACCCAAGCCGCGCAATGTCTCCCGGTGCGGCGCGATGGGTGGATTTGGCGATATCGTCCAATTGGGTTTCTGCAGGCGTCGCCACATGAAGCGGACCCCGTTCTTCTTGCACCGCTTGGCGCACCGCGGCGTCATGCCAATCGGGGATGCCCACCTTGCGTGAAATATCAAAACTCTTTTGCCGCACTGCCTGGCGCACCGCCAAAGCCATCATGGGCGCGGTGTTGGTGATGTCTTCTCCCAAAACCAACACTGCATCGGCCTTGTGCATTTCTTGCAGCGTTGCTGTTCTGGCTGGGCCGTTCTGCAAAATCTCAATAATTTTTTTGCAGGTTTGAAATTCGTATGGGTTCACACCCGCAAAGAAATTTTCTGCGCCCACAAATTTCATCAAGGCAAAGTTTGATTCCAACGAAGCCCGCGGCGAGCCGATTCCAATCACTCCCTGGCTATTGCTGAACAACTGAGATAGATGTTTTTTGGTTTCCTCAACAGAATGGGTTTCCAACCCGCTGGCGCTATGCTGAATCATTGGATGATGCACCCGTTCTTCGTGATTCACAAAACCGTAGCCATAGCGGCCGCGGTCGCAAAGAAAATAGTTGTTAACTTCACCATTGTAACGGGTGCGAATGCGCCGCAATTTTCCATAACGTTCACCAGGAATGGTATTGCAGCCTACGGCGCAATGGGCGCAGATTGAGGGGGCGGTCTGTAGATCCCACTTGCGGGTGTAATGCTGTTTCAAGGTTTTGTCGGTGAAGACTCCAGTGGGGCACACCTCAACTAGATTGCCGCTGAATTCACTCTCGAAGGGGCCGTCTTTATAACGGCCAAAATAGACATGATCGTGCGAGCCAAAGTGCTGCAGGTCGTCTCCGCCCGCGTAATCCGCATAAAAACGCTCGCAGCGGTAGCACTGGATGCAACGGTTCATTTCATGATTGATCAACGGTCCCAGGTCTTGATTGCGGTAGGTGCGCTTTGTGAAGCGGTATTCGCGGTAGTTGTGGCCGGTCATCACTGTCATATCCTGCAGGTGGCATTCGCCCCCTTCATCGCAAATGGGGCAGTCATGCGGGTGGTTGACCATCAAAAACTCCACCACCGCTTTGCGGAACTCGACCGCGTCTGGATCTTGAATGGAGAAGCGCGCGCCCTCTTGCACCGGCGACATGCAAGCCATCACAATTTTGCCTTTGGTGTCGTGTTCGTCGCGGAATTGTTTGACGGCGCACAACCGGCAAGCCCCCACCGAGCCCATGGCTGGATGCCAGCAGAAATAGGGGATATCCAAACCTGCTGAAGTTGCCGCATGCAGCAGGTTTTGGTTTTCGTTTAGTTCGTACGCTTTGTTATCGATGTAAACCGTAGCCACAAGAAAACTCCAGTTATTGATGGCGCATATTGGTTATTCCTCCCCCAATGAAATGGGGGAGGTTAGGAGGGGGTTAAAGCAAAGAGACTTTTATTCTCTTCAACCCTCCCCTAACCCCTCCCAATCTTGGGAGGGGAATGTATCTCAACTGATTGAGCTATTTCGCATTATTCATGCAGGCCCTTCTCTTGCTTCGGTATTTCATGCAGGCGGAGACGCCCACCAAGGCGTGTCTATGACCTGCGCTACAACATTTGCAGGCTAGAAGCCTGCATTACTATTATCTTGGATCAATGCTTCAAAGTCTTTGCGAAAATATTTCATGGCGCTTTGCAGCGGTTCGACTGCGCCGGGCGCCAAGGCGCAAAAGGTGTTGCCTGGGCCCAACAGCTTGCTTTGCAGTTCTAAGCGCCGCAGATCGATCTTTTTGCCTTTTCCGGTTTCGATGGCATGCACCACTTTTTCTGTCCAGGGCAAGCCGTCGCGGCAGGGGGTGCACCATCCACACGATTCCTGCCCAAAGAAATGCATCAAGTTCCGCACCATGCCGACCACGCTGGTTTGATCGTCAAGCACAATCACCGTGCCGGTTCCCAACCGGCTGCCCGCTTTCATCACGTGATCGAAATCCATGGGCAAATCCAAATGCTCTTCGACCAGAAAATCGGTGGAGGCCCCACCGGGTAACGCACCACGAAATTTCAGTCCCTCGCGCATGCCCCCAGCGTGCACTTCGATCAGCTCGCGCAAAGTGGTTCCCATGGGCAGTTCCCACACACCGGGTTGATTCACCTTGCCGCTCACGCCATAGAGTTTGGTGCCGCCATCTTCGGTTTTGCTTAGCGATTTGTACCAAGCCGCCCCATTCATCACGATGTGGGGCACATTGCAAACCGTTTCGACATTGTTGACCACCGTCGGTTTGCCGAATAAGCCGCTGGCTTGTGGAAACGGGGGCTTGGAACGCGGCATGGCGGGTTTGCCTTCGAGCGCGTTGAGCAATCCGGTTTCTTCACCACACATGTAACGGCCCGCGCTCACGTGAAGGTGCATTTCCAATGAATAATCGGATTCCAGAATATTTTTCCCGAGATAGCCCGCTTGGTGGGCCTCTTGTATGGCCTCTTCAAGCAAACGGGCACAGTCGCGATAGGCCCAGCGCAAAAAAATATAAGCGACGCTGGCCCCAATGGCGTATGAAGAAATAATGGTGCTTTCGACCACCTGATGGGGATCGCCTTCCATCAACAAACGGTCTTTGAAAGTGCCCGGCTCCATCTCGTCGGCATTGACTACAAAATATTTGGGTGAAGGCGCGTCGCCGCCCATCGGCACAAAGCCCCACTTGAAGGCGGCAGAAACCCCAGCCCCACCGCGTCCACGCAGATTGGCCTTTTTCACCTCTTCTTGAATCTGCTGCGGGGTCATCTCGAGCAGCGCTTTGCGCAGAGCCTGATAGCCTCCCGCTTTTTCATAGCGCTCCAGATTCATGGGTTCCTGGCCTTCGCGTATATTTTTGGTCAATGGTCGTTCCATCAGTATCGTTATTTATACCGTTCTAAAATTTCGTCTATTTTTTCCGGAGTTAAATCCCGGTACAGTTCTTCTTCGATCATCATGGCCGGGGCATGATCGCAAGTGCCCAGGCACGGAATCGGCAGCAGAGTGAATTTCCCGTCTTCTGTCGTTTGGCCGAACTTGATGCCCAGCCGTTTCTGCAAATGCTCATAAATCTGTTCGTAGCCCAAGATCCAACAACTGACGCTGTCGCAGAGAAAAATCACGTATTTGCCCACCGGCTTGCGGAAAATCAAATTGTAAAAAGTCGCCACTTTATCGACCTGCGCCGGTGACATTTCCAAATACCCCGCTACATCCTGCACCCCCTCATCGTTCACCCAGCGCCGGTGTTTGTTTATGATTTTCAATGCATCAATGCAAGCATTGTGCTTGTGCGGAAACGCGTGAAGAGCGTCATCAATTTCTTTGCGTTCTTGATTGGATAACATTCTCTTCCTTCCTACCGGTCTATATCCGCCAACACAAAATCCACACTCCCGAGAATCGCCAGCATATCTGCCACCATATGGCCGCGGCTGATATCGGGAACCATTTGCATGTGGGGAAAAGAGGGGGCGCGAATTCGCGTGCGGTACGAATGCGTGCCTCCATCACTTACCAGGTAATATCCGTTGTTCCCTTTGGTGGCTTCCACGCCGAAAAAGGCCTCGCCTTCTGGAATTACTGGGCCCCAGCTGACATTCAAAAAGTGATCGATCAGGGTTTCGATGTCTTTCATTGTATGCTTTTTTATTGGGGGTGTGGTTAGTGGGTGATCTGCTTTATAAGGGCCGGAAGGCATGTTGTTCAAACACTGCTCGATAATACGCAGGCTTTGGCGCATTTCTTCCACCCGCACCACGGCACGGGCATAGCAATCGCCTTCCTCCGCTGTGGGGATATCAAACTCAAATTGTTCGAATCCTGAATAGGGACGTTTTTTGCGGAAATCCCAGTCCATACCGGTGGCGCGCAAGCCGGGCCCGGTCACCCCCCATTCAATGGCTTCTTCGGTGTTGTAAGCGCCGATGCCCTTGGTGCGGTCTTGGAAGATGGCGTTTTGCATCACCAATTTATCGTATTCATCCAATTTCTTGGGAAACATATCAATAAATTCGCGAATCATACGGTCCCAGCCATTGGGCAAATCTTGGGCTACACCGCCAATGCGAAACCAGTTGGGATGCATACGTCCACCGCAAATCGCTTCTACGATACCGAAGATGCGCTCACGGTCTGAAAACATGTAGAACACCGGCGAGAGCTGCCCGACATCCTGCGCGAAGGTGCCATACCACACCAAATGGCTGGCGATGCGGAACAGTTCGGACATCATAATGCGGATCACTTTGACCCGGTCGGGCACTTCGATTCCAGCAAGCGTTTCTACCGCCAGCACATAGGCGAAGTTGTTCATCACCCCGCCGAGATAATCGATCCGGTCTGTGTAGGGGATGTATGTATGCCAGCTTTGGCGTTCACCCATTTTTTCGGCGCCGCGATGGTGAAAGCCGATTTCAGGGACCGCGTCGATAATCTCTTCGCCATCCAGCTGCATCACGATGCGCAAAACGCCGTGGGTGCCGGGGTGCTGCGGCCCCAGATTTAAGAACATAAATTCTGAAGTTTCACTCTGGCGCTTGAGTCCCCATTCTTCGGGTTTGAACTGCAGCGCTTCTTGTTCGCGTTCTTGTTTGTCTTCAGGCAGTTGAAAGGGGCCCATCTCAGTGGCGCGCGCAGGGTGTTCTTTGCGAAGGGGGTGCCCTTCCCAGGTGGCGGGCATCAAAATGCGTTTCAGGTGCGGGTGGCCGTCAAAGGTGATGCCGAACATATCCCACACTTCACGCTCGTACCAACTGGCGTTGATCCAAAGATCGGTAATGCTGGGCAATGAGGGGGTGTTTTTATCGAGAGCCGCCTTGATTCGTATATCTTCATTGCGGCCGAACGAGAGCAGATGATACACTACAGTAAATCCACCGTTAGAGCATTCGGGGTTGTGTTTTCGCGCCCGTTCATCAATCGCTGTGAGATCGTATAGCATTCGATAGGGTGAATGCACATCCAATTTCAAGAAACGCAATACTTCTTTGATGCGGCTCGGTTCCACCCAAAGGGTGGGGATGCCGTCAGGAGTTTTTTGCTCCCCACAAATGGCACCGTTGCAATGTTGCTCAAGTATATTTTTTATATTATCACTTGCCGCAGCAACCATAGGTTCCGTTCGTTTCTACACTTGATCTGGAGTTCGCAAGAATTTCGCTTGGGTTCGTTCTTCGCGGTGCAAATCGCGTTGGCTGGTTTTATCCGCTTTTACGATCCCTTGCGGACCGACCCACCAACTCAATGGGCGTTCTTCTTTGCCCACCGCATCACGCAACAGGGTCAGCCCTTGCATAAACGCATCCGGCCGGGGTGGACAACCGGGGACATACATATCCACCGGCAAAAATTTATCGACTCCCTGCACCACGCTGTAAATGTCGTACATACCGCCCGAATTCGCGCAAGAGCCCATTGAGATGACCCAACGCGGCTCCATCATTTGGTCGTACAAACGGCGAATCACCGGCGCCATTTTGATAAAGACAGTACCGGCAATGATCATAACATCCGCTTCGCGGGGTGTGCCGCGAACCACTTCTGCCCCAAATCGAGCGATATCATATTTGCTGGTTAAGCTGGTGGCCATTTCAACATAACAGCACGAAAGACCGAAGTTGAACGGCCACATCGAATTTTTGCGTCCCCAGGCAATTAGATCCTGCAAGCGCGAAAGCACCATGGTTTTGCCCATGGTTTCTTGAAACGAGCCGTCGCCACCGCCCTCGGCGGTAAACGGCATTGTTCCCGGTTGAAATTCCGATGGTTTGCTGAACCACCAACGCATTAGGTTTTCTCCTTCACGTTTTTAGTAAGGGTATCGAGAAATTGTTTCGTACGGCCTTTGCGTTGATTTACGATATCCAAAGCTCCGCTGCCCCATTCATAAATCAAAGCGGCAGTGAGAATGATAATGAAGACTCCTGCCACTGCAAATCCGGTCCATCCCGCTTCGGGTGTGGCCACCGCCCAGGCAAACAAAAACACCGCTTCTAAATCGAAAATCACAAACAGAATGGCAATCAGATAAAATTGGGCGGAAAACCGTACCCGCGCCATGCCTGTCGTTCTTACGCCGGATTCATAAGGGTCGTGGGTTTCGCGGCCCCGATGGCGTTCGCCCAAAATATAAGAAAGCAAGAGCATGCCGCAAACCAAACCCACTACGGCCATGCTGTAAATGACAAACGGCCATTCAACGTAATTTGATTCCATGAAAATTCACCTGTAAAAGCAAAAAATCGTTTATGAATGAGATGCAAGAAGCAGTCCGTATCAAGCTTCGAACCGATTCATGCTGGTTATTTGAATATACTATTTTAAATACTTTGCCACATTATACGGGATTTGAAAATGGTAGTGTAGCATTTGATTAAATTTAAACAAAAATTAGAGAAAAATATATTTTTGTTGATTTAACTGGGATGATATCCATGGGAATTTTGTTCTGTTTTTACACAATAACGTGTAATTTAGAAACAGTATCCTGGTGGAAAAATTAACTAGATTTTAACGTGTGATTTGTGAGGATGTATCCCTCAGAATTGATTTACGTGCAATATCATTGTCATTCGGGGCAGATGATGGGTCATCAGGGCAGACACTGGGGGCATCGGGGCAGACACTGGGGTCATCGGGGCAGACACTGGGGGCATCGGGGCAGACACTGGGGGCATCGGGGCAGACACTGGGGTCTGCCCCTACATTTTGGAAATTTCGAATTTTTTTTAGTATTTGTGAGTTTTAAAAGGACAAAAAGGACTTAAAAGCACCCCACCCGCCCCGGCGGGCTATATCAAGATGAAACTAAAGTGCTTCAATAATGTTTGCTCAACAATCCCCTCGCCCTCTGGGAGAGGGATAGGGTGAGGGGGGCTTACTCAATAAACCAAGGTGTTCCATACAAGGAGGGCGAGGTTGAAAATGCGCCGTGGCGTGCTCCCGCCGAGCCGGGCGTTGCTTTTAGGAGGGCGAGGCTCCCGCCGAGCCGG
>CAZEZQ010000181.1:0-8343 GCA_964516245.1 uncultured bacterium
CAGGTCATAGACGCGCCTTGGTGGGCGTCCCCGCCTGCAACAACATACAGTGCAGGTTGGATGGCCGCGTTGCTATATATTGTGTAGTCGTTTTCTGGATTTGACTTTTTGCCAGTTCGGCATCTAGGAGCGGACAATGAATCTTTTCTGTTGGTCTATTCTTGGTGAATGGACTGTTTGGAATAACAAATGGTTTTTTCAAAGTTTATTGTGTCTTGTCCTGCTATTAAACTTCACGCAGAGTACTTATTCTGACACGGTAAATATGAAAGACGGGAGCGTTTTGGTTGGAAAAGTAACCCAAATCGTTGATCAAACACTCTACATTTCAACCCAATTTGCAGGTGATTTAGAAATCCCGCTTGAACATGTGGAAATGTTAAACACTGAAGAATCGCTCCCCGTTCATTTGAGCGATGGCAGTGTGATTGTTGGAACGGTAAAAGAATCGGATAATGGCCAGATAGTCGTTCAACACGAACAAACCCAAACCGAATTTCAAGTAAACCCCTCTGATATACAAGCCATCAATCCTCCACAACCTACCCCTACACCCAAGCCGAAGTGGAAAGGGAAAATTGTTGGCAGTCTTTCCTCAACAGATGGAAATAGCGATACCTTGGGTGGTTCTTTTACAACAGAATTGACGAAACGTTCAGAAGCAGACCGCATTACCTTGCGTGGGGGATATTTCTATGAAGAGGACAATGGTGAAGGAACCCGAGATGAACAATTTGTGTTCGGAAAATATGATTACTTTTTCAATCAAAAGATGTTCGGATATTTGAATTCCCGTTTGGACCGTGATTCCATTAAAGATTTACAGTTAAGAACCTCGGGAGGTGTGGGGGCTGGCTATCAATTTATCGAAAATGAAACATGGAATATTTTTAGCGAAACGGGTCTTTCGTATGTCAACGAAGACTTCGAACTCGATGCCGATGATGCCACCTATGTGGCAGGCCGGGCGGCGTTCCATGCAGGATGGTGGATCGTACAGGAGAAATTGCAATTCGAAGAAGATGCGGAACTGCTGCTGGGGATTGAAGACATTGATGATTGGTTTGCCATCTCAGATTCTTCATTAACTTGGTATTGGTCAGAACGATGGTCCTCTCAAGCCGCCTTACGCTATGAATACGACAACACTCCGGCCACGGGAAAGAAAAACTGGGATCTGAATGTAACCCTGGGTTTGGGGTATTCGTTTTAATGGTTCGTTAAAAACAAATTACCCTCGATAACAGTCACTACCAAATTCTCACAAATCACACGTAAGTATCCAACAGTCTGGCAAGAACATTTTGATGGTATACCCCAAGTCGAATTCCCCCCTTATTAAGGGGGGCTAGGGAGGATCCGAACCTATCATTTCACCTTTGACATAAAACAAATTTCTCAACAATCCTCAAAATTTCACTTCATTCAATTCCCTATTTTATGGTTCTTTTCGCAATATTTTTTCTCTACCAATGTATAATTAAAACATATACCATGATTCTATTAGAAAGCCGAAAGTAGTTACTAATTGGAAATATATGATATTCTCAGAAAGATTTTTGTTTTCTATTCCTCCCTCAAAGAATTGGGGGAGGTTAAGAGGGGGTTAAAATGAACTCCCCCTTACGTTTCATTTACTACTAAGAGACAAATTCTCACAATTCTCAGGGAAGAACCTAAAACCGAATGAGATTAAAACGATTGCGCAGCCGTTTGATTCTTTCTTTTATGGGAGTGGCCTTGCTCGCCATGATCCCATTGATGATTGTTCCCTTTTATCTTCTTTATGTGTATCAACACAATGAGCGTGCGCATCTCATCGAAGAAACCAGCCAGCAAATCGAAAAATCAATCAATAATTTTCAAAATCGAATTCAAAGAGAATATTTGATCCCGCTTAGCCGCCGTTTTTTTCGAACTCAAATCAACCAACATGAAGACTTAAAAACCTTCTTGACGGGATCGGAATCGATACCCGACGCAACAGCCCAACAAATTCGCCAAACCTGGGAAAGCAAAGCCATAAACTATCTGAAAAATGAATTGAACAAAACTATTGAACCCGAACTTCATCTTTCTCTTCTAACCCAGAGCGAATATGAAAAACGCAAAGAATGGCTGCAAGCCGGCCTTAATTATGAAGAAAATAACATTATCTATCTTTGCAACACACAATCGATCTTGTTGGGAGACAATCAAGCAGAACTAACAGAAGCGGGGGCGGTCTTTGCCAAACGTCCATTTATTCGAAAATACGACACTCCCGATAAAAATCCAACTCGTGAAATTGAATTTCAAGATGTAGATCCGAACGTTTATATCTCTGTTCTCTCTCCCAATCCCATTGAATTGGAAAAATACCTCAACGATTCAGCCATCGAGAAATTGTTTAACTTGAATAATCAAGAGGGGTTTTACGAAGTGGACATTGCTTCGCTTGATATTCCCATTTTTGATATGGAGTTGCCCGTACAAGCCAAATTCATTCCCATATTGCAACAAAACTGGCAAACCTCCGCCATCTTGGTATTTTACCTGCCGGTAACCGATTTGTGGAAAGCATACGGATATCACACCGTAATCAGTTTTTTGGTCATCCTTGTCGTGATTATTTTCGCCGCTGTGGTAGTCGCACGTTCTATTGCCCGGCCCATTTTCGATCTCGCCGCAGCCGCCAACACCATGGCTCAAGGCCAATTTGATGTACGGGTTCCCGTAGCCGGTTCAGAAGAACAGCAGATTCTCAGTTCTTCGTTTAACCAAATGGCGGAACGGATTCAAAATCAATTGGAACAGTTGCAGCAAAAAACCATCGAACTCGAAGTAAGCAATCACGAATTGGCCCAAACCCACAATTTTCTTCAAAATATTCTAAGCAACATTAGCACTGGCGTAATGAGCATTGATAACAATCTTCGAATCAATCATGTGAATCGTGTCGGTATGGAAATTCTCCGTATTTCCGACTGCAACGGCAAAACTCTCCACAATGTCATCCAATCAGAACCGTTCATCAATATGATTCAATTCACTTTGGAAAAAAGTACCTCTATCTATCAACACGAAATCAAGTACGAATTGGACAATGGAGATGCATTGCCTCTTCAAATCAGCACTGTTCCCCTGATCGAAATGGGTGACCTGCTCGGTTTGGTGGTCACCTTTCACGATTTATCCACCATACGCCGATTGGAAGAACAAGTGCGGCGGCAGGAACGTTTGGCGGCGCTGGGTAGTATGGTTGCCGGTGTGGCGCATGAAATCAGGAATCCACTTGGCATCATTCGCGGCTCGGCTCAAATTCTCAACAAGCGTTTCAAAGGTGTCGAGAATGAAGAAGGCTTGAGTGAATTTATCATAGAAGAGGTCAACCGCTTGTCACGCGTGGTTAACGACTTTTTGATGTTCGCCCGCCCCCCGGTTCCAACATTGGAATCGTTGGAAGTGGAAGATATGATCGATCAAGTGTTGGCTTATACAACCAACCAACAATCGACAGAAACCTATACATACCAAAAAGACATCCAGCCAGATCTACCGCCTATAGGTGCGGATATTGGCTTATGCCGCCAGGTGTTTTTAAACTTGTTTATTAACGCGCAGGATGCGATGCCCCAAGGTGGTACAATTTTGATTCGGTGTAAAAAACGCGCTCAACGTGAAATCGCTATTGAAATCATCGATCAGGGAAGCGGGATTGAACCGGAAAAATTGGAACGAATTTTTGATCCGTTTTACACTTCAAAAGATAGTGGAACCGGTCTGGGCCTGTCGCTTGTGCATCAAATTATGTCCAGCCATGGGGGCAAAGTCGAAGTGGAGAGCCATCCCGCCCATGGGAGTATCTTTCGTGTAATTTTTCCAGTTTATAAGTTCGAATCCAAACACAACAAACAAACCGCTGCTTCAGAAACAATTGCGCAAACATAATTTTTCTCACTCCCCCCGACAAATCAGGGGAAACGATATACAATTTTTCTCTTGAGAAAACACCCCACTGAGGAAGAATTACGTATGAATTTCAGGTCTTGCCGTGCCTACCTATTTACTTTTGCCGTATTATCATTCTTTATCCAAGCATGCATCACAAGTGATGAATATTATGGGGTAACAGAACTCTACCACGGCCGCCCCAAACCAGTGAAAATGGTGCCCCGTTCGGTATTGGGCCCTCATCCTTCTGGAATTATCCCCCATCATACCCCTCATAGCATTGTGGTGATGGATTCAGGGGCGGATTATATGGATGAATCTGCCTATTCCTATCTATCCAATCTTCAAGAGCGATATATGGGCGAAGGAGGCAAGGGAGATGTTCCCGTTCATTATTTCATCGATCAAGATGGAAGAGTATACGCAGGCTGCAATATCATCAGTCCGGCACGAATTTACAAAAGAGATGCTTTTACCCTTCGCCTGACAGAAGTACCTAGACGTGAAGCCCTGCTCGCTCGCATGAAACACCATAACGGGGAACCATTGGATTTGGATGGCTATATTGTGGTTATGGTTCTTGGTGATTATGATGAAACCCTTCTCAAAAAAAATCAGGAGCAGCAAATGTTCCAACTTCTCTCCAATTTGGTTTATGAACACAAAATTCCCCGCGAACAAATTTATGGCTTGCGAAAGATATATCCGGACATAAAAAATCCTGGATATTACTTGAATAATTACTTACAATTGTCTACATTAGAAAAGAATATTCCACCTTCGCCTGTAAAACACCGATTTATGATTCCACCAAAAATACAGACGGAGAATTCATAGTATTTGGGAAACGCATCCGTAGAAACGCCATCAATCAACGCTGCCGTTAAGGCATAAGTGAGGTATCCATGCGTCGAGTTTCATTTATAGCATTGTATGATGAATATTGTTTGGGAGTGCGCTATATGTCTTCCGTTTTGCAAAACGAAGGGCATGAAGTGTTTATTAATATCTTCAAAGGAGTGGAATACATTTCTCCTGCCGAAGTGCCGCCTGAAGGCCAGCAAGACGAAGGCGGCTATTACAGCATGTGTACCTATACCACCCAAAAAGAACTTGAACTCATGCTTGGCCTTCTCAAAGAACAAGGCCCTCATATCGTAGGCATCTCGTTCACATCCATCAGTTTCGGCTTGGCCAAATTTCTCACCAAAAAAATTAAAGACGCCATCGGCGTTCCCGTCATTTGGGGCGGCGTCGACTCAACCATGAACGCCAATGAAAACATTCAATTCACCGACATGATCTGCATGGGCGAAGGTGAGTTCCCCATGCGCAATCTGGTCAACGCCATGGACCGTGGCGATAGCACCGAAAATATCCCCAGCATTTGGGTCAACAAAGACGGCAATGTTATTCGCAACCATGCCCAAAAGTTAGAACAAAATATCGACAATTATCCCTTTCCCGATTTCGAGTTGGATCACAAACATGTGTTGATCGATAATCAAATTCTAGATACCCCCTTCCCTCCCAAATCCCACTTGTATTCCAACTTCATCATCATGGCCACCCGCGGCTGCCCCTTCACTTGCACATATTGCTGCAGCGGCCACGATGATGTGATGTACAAAGGCGATAAGTTCTTGCGCCGCCGTTCTGTGCAAAACGTAATCGATGAATTGAAATACCGAATCCGCACTTGGCCCTGGCCCATTGAGCGCGTCGAATTTTATGATGATGTGCTCCCCCTCAACAAACGCTGGATCGCCGAATTTTCACCGGCTTATGCCACCGAAGTCGCCCTGCCCTTCTTTGGCTACACCCACCCCAATGTGGGTGACCCGGTGATCTTGAATTACCTGGTTGAAGCCGGCCTGAACTACCTCATCATGGGCATTCAATCGGGAAGCCAGCGTACGTTGCGCAAATATTACGACCGCCGCCATCCCAAAGAAGGCACCATCAAAACAGTACAAAACATCTTGGATGCCGGCGCGAAAATATTGGTCGACTTTATCGGCTACAATCCACTCGAAAAAGAAGAAGACAATCTGGAAACCTTGGACTTGATTTGCGATCTCCCCAAACCTTCTGGAATCATCAAAATCAACCCCATGGCCTTCTATGACAATTACAAAATCTTCCATATGGCCAAGCAAGAAAACATTCTCGACCAACTCGAACGGCCCAAGGGAGTCCACGCTTTGCAAACCAAGCCGGATCCCTATTATGTCTTTTGGGAATACCTGCACACCCTGGGCCATTTCGAAAACTTCACCAAAGAAAACGTAATGAAGCTGGCCCAAGACGAATACCTGCGCAAAAACCCAGCCATTCTCGAAGAAATGGTCACCAACCTCTACATGGCCACCTATCTCGACGGCAACCCTGTGGTCAACAAAGACAAATACATTCAGGATATGCGCTGGCGCCTGGCCCAAACCGAAGGCTCTAAAGTCTACCGGGCCTACCGCAAAATCCGCAGCTTGGTCGCCTAAACAAAAACCAACCACATAACATCAAATCAAAAGGGCGGGTTTCAAACCCGCCCTTATTTTCGTATAATGAAATAGATTTTATTAACGCTGTGAGCACATTGTATAATCAGACAAAATTTAAAGTATTGAAATAGGAGAAAATATCTACTATGAACATAAAAGTAATTCTAGAACACGGTGAAGATGGCTATTTCGTGGCCCATTGTCCTTCATTACGGTCTTGTTGGTCACAAGGGAAAACCCGTGATGAGGCTCTTCAAAACATACGTGAAGCAATCGAGTTGTATCTTGAACCTGACCCTATCCACTTGCCAAAAGACAGCAAACATGAAGTGATTGAGATATCATAAAATTGCCCCTCCTCTCTGGTAGAGAAGTTTATGCAGCTTTACAACGATTAGGTTTCACTGAGATTCATCGAAAGGGAAGCCACATCAAGATGGAACATTCAGATGGTAGAAGAATCGTATTTCCTTATCATTCTGAGATTGATCGTTATACTCTGCGAGGCGCTCTCAGAGAGGCTGATGTTAGCGAAAATAGTTTTCTTGAACAACTTAAGTAATACACTACTCCACCCTCCAAACCCCCGGTACCTGCGTTTCACACTTCGGGCAATAATTCCCCTTCAAGCGGTTTTCCAACACCCGAAATCCATACCGCTTCACCAAAGTCTCACCGCAATCCGGGCAATACGTGTGCTCCCATTCCGGCGCGAAACCGGGGAGATTGCCGACATACACAAATTTCAGCCCTTCTTCTTTCCCGATTTCAGCAGCCCGAAGCAAAGTTGAACCATGCGTTCGTCCATTGCCGCGCATTTTGTAATCTTCATGAAATGCAGTGACATGCCAGGGAATCTCAGGATTCACTGAAACCAGAAACTGCGCCATCTCCCGAAGCTCGGCTTCGTCATCATTCAACGTTGGCACCACCAACGTGACAATCTCGACCCAAAATCCCTTCTCTTTCACCAGGCGAATGGTATCCAGCACCGCTTGCAGCGTACCGCCCAGTTTGCGGTAGTTCTTATCGCGAAAACTCTTCAGATCGATCTTATACAAGTCCGTCCAAGGTTTGATATAATCGATCACTTCCGGCGTGCCATTGCCGTTGGAAACATACGAAGTCAGCAACCCACGCGCCTTGGCCAGTTTGAAGATATCAACCGCCCATTCGGAGGTGATCAGCGGTTCGTTGTATGTGCTGGTAACCGTTTGCGCCCCGTATTGCAAAGCCAAATCAACAAACTCGTTGGGAGCAAACAACTTAATCGGTCCACCCGCTTCTTTATCGCGAATGGCTTGTGAAGTGTTCCAGTTCTGGCAATAAGAACAATGATAATCACAGCCCAGCATACCGAAGCTCATGGCGTCACTGCCGGGCAAGACATGAAAGAAGGGCTTCTTCTCAATCGGGTCGCAGTTCATCCCCGCGACATAGCCCCAAGGCACTTGCAACTTGCCGCCCTCGTTGTAGCGTATCTTACACACGCCGGGCCGGCCTTCAGGAATCAGGCAGCGGTGTCCACACGCATAACACCGCACCTTGTTTCCCGGCAATCGTTCATGCAATTCACCCTCTCTCGTATACCGAGCGAGGAGCTCATCTAAGGTTGTTACGTTATCGGCTTGTTTAATAGTCATGATATAATATATTATAACAGATTCACACACAGATTGGATGCGGTTCTCCCAAATCTGGGGCTTTACCGCAGACATTTGATGTGTACGCTATATCATTGTAAAAATAGAGAACTCACAACACGCCGCTGTGGTGGAATTGGTAGACACGCATGATTCAGGTTCATGTGGGCCTGCGCCCGTGGAGGTTCGAATCCTCTCAGCGGCATTTTTCCTGCCTAAATACTCATTGTCATTTAGTTAAGAGCACCCTACCCGCCCCGGCGGGC
>CAZEZQ010000182.1:0-5518 GCA_964516245.1 uncultured bacterium
TTGGATTGATGGCCGCACAAATTGCACGCCAACTCGAAAGAGCCCGCAAACGCCGGCCGTCAATGCGGATCAGGGGGAGGCCATACCGGAAATCTAGGGACCATTGAATCTGGCTTGAATGAATGGCTCGGAGTATGAGTGTTGTTAAGAGAAAGGAGAGCAGGAAACCTGCCAATATCCCAAAAATCAAAACCAATCCAGCTTTGGCCACGGATTGTTCGACTTGGAAAAATTCTGCCCGCAACAAATAAAAAGCGCTTGAATAAAAAGATAATATTGTCACCACGAATACGATCAAAGAATAATAAGGTGAAGAAAATATACGGCCCAGATAATTATCCATTGAACCAAACAACGAGCGTATTTGAAACGTTTTCCAAAATTCTGTTGAGCCACCCCAATACCCAAAAGCGGTTTTGCCCCTCCTTCCCCAGGGGCTTTTTTCTAAAAATCCATAACGGTCTAAATCCCACAACAATCGGCGAAAACACGAAATCGAAGCGATATTTTCATCAACCAGTTTTGTCACGATAGCACCTATCGTATCATTCCCGTTGAAAAAATCCAATAAAGGCCGTTCATGAGCGGTTATCCCGAAACTGGAACCGTTTTCAAGCAAAATAAGAATAAATTCAGTAGGAGAATCTTTTGCAGGACTAATTGAGCACGGTTTAAGCCGGGGGGAAATGGAAAAAAAATCCTGCGAAGTCATAGCGGTTACGTTTGAAAACCCACTTTTTAGCATCTAAAGGTTGTGGTCTGAAGATTCAATCATACCGGAAAGGCATACTATTGATCAAGGATATGTTGAAAAAGAACGCTCATCCGGTTCCGGTAGCGATGCTCACTCAAAACACGTTTTTGCCCGGCATTCGCAATTTGTTCTCGTTGATCTGGATGAGCGAGGTAATATTTTGCTTTGTCTTGCAGTTCTTCCTGCGTTCGAAATACATCCAACTCCTCTCCTATTTTGAACATTTCTTCAAGAAAGGGCCGGTATTCTGTTAAGAGAAATCCTCCGCATGCCATTACATCCAACACCCGCACTGTAGGCGAATTAACACACTGCACGTTAAAAATATTTACGTTAATCGCAGAAACCTGATAAATCCAAGGGGTTTCATGCAGATATTGCAAATCCCGCCCTTGATAAAATTGAGTTAAACCGCCCGCTACTTCCTTCATGGCCCAGCCCTGGTCTCCAAAGATTGACAGGTTCATATCTTCGAGGGCAGATAAATAATGCAATCGTACGGCAAGAGTGGTTAAATCTTCCAAAAGGCAAATACGGGCTTCCCGCTTCTTAACAGGAAGAGAAACGTCAAGATGGCTCAATTCATGGTAGGGCACTGATTGGCCCTGCTTCAAATGGCTTTCTGCCAGTTCTTGCATGGCCCTGAATGAAGGATGATCTTGCGTGATAAGAGAAATGTTCCCTTCCCCGATTCGTTGAATTCCTGTGGAACCAACAAAACAAATTTCAGGAGGTGTGGTAAAGTTTTTGAAACATTTTTTGGGAACCCCTTGGCTGAATGTAGTAGCCGCAGGCAGATAATTTACTTGATGAACATATAGGGCCTGCAATCTACCGGCCAATTCGGGATCAAAACAAAACAGCTGATCGATGCAATTGAAGCAATTGCTTTTTAACGGGTTTCGAAATGGATCATCATAATACCAAACAATGCGGTGAACCCCATGTTTCGCCATTTGAGACCATTCCTGCGGAAAAAACATGGCGTGCGAAAAGCTCAATACAGCATGAGGAAGCGGCAATCCCAAGGTTTCCCACCACATTTCTTCGGTATGAAGAAAATTTTTGATGGCGTATCGGCGGTAGGTTCCAGAATTTTGCAAACCAAAAGCCGTGGCTTCTTTTTTCAGTGTGGGTAGTAGTTCTTTGTGGGCTTGCGCCGCGGCGAATACGGCTTTGTTTTTGGTTACGGCGCGTGGGGTTGTGTAATGCCGCTGAAAGGTTTTTTTACTCTCAATAATATCGTTCTTGAGCTCATCGACGAACGCGTTTTCATTCTCGTGCAACATTCGGCCCTTGATTACGTCAGCCCCTCGTTTCAAAAGTGAACCGTATTTGTGAACAAGCTGCTTGGCATCTTGATTGGCATTTTCACCACACAAAAGCAACACATTCGAAGTTTGCAGCAGTTCTCTCCAATCAAGCGCTTTCAAAGCAAGAAACAAAATTTCCCATTCGGGTTCGATAATTACGATTTTGCTATTCTGGCACAACGGCGCTAACGCCAAGGGAACATAACCCAAACCGGCTGAAACCACAAAAATCACTCCACGGGGCGATTCCCGAATCTCACGAGTATGCTCTTCGGCTTCTTGAGCCGGTGAATGCAAATCATGCAGGGCGGGCGTGTCTTTATAACGCAAATCGATCAAATTTGCCGTTTGATTCGGAGTTTGTATAAGTTGAAATCGGGAAGGTTTTTGCTTAAGCCGCTGTCCGCGCAAAAAGGTCAAAAGTCCCTTTGAAGCATCTGGATGATGCTGGCTGAGCAAAGCCAAATTTTGGATAGCGGTCGGTTGCGCGTTCATGCTAGTATTTCAGAGGCAGCAGGATGAATTCGCAACCCCTGTGGTAATAACTCTTGAAATGAATAGACATGGCTTTAAATATAATCTACAATTGTACAAATACTTATTTAAATTGGTGAAATCTAGGATATCATCGTTGACACATCTATTTTAGTAGCGGTAATCATGAACGAGCCCGAACGAGATAAAATAGTAAAATGTACTTCTGGCAATACACTTCTTGGTCCAGGCTCAATCCCTTGGGAAATTGGCAATGCATTTTCTCTAATGTTAAAGAAGAAGAGGATTCCTTTCGAGGATGTTAAAAAAGGATTGAAGATCTTTAGAAAAATTCCAATTCGTTATGTTAAGATTAATTTTGCCAGTGCTTTGTCTATTGCTAATGAAACTAAAATGTACGCTTATGATGCATATTTTTTAGAAATTGCCAAACGTTTTAATACTCATTTACTTACTTTGGATCGCAAATTGATGAAAGCAGCAAAATCATTAGATATCCCTGTTTTGGAGATTTAACATGCAAATCTACACATATTCAGAAGCCCGTCAGAAATTAGGGGAAATTATGAAACAAGCAGAATCGAGCGGAAAGGTTCTCATTCGCCGAAAAGATGGTCGAACATTTGCTTTAACACCTGAAAAAAATCAACCCTCACCTTTAGATGTCCCTACCATACAAACAGACATTACCACAGATGAAATTGTAGATTTTATTCGCCAAGGCCGAGAACGTAAGTAAAGTGCACGCTAAGTGTTAAAACAACACGTTTGCATGGGGACAATGTGTTGCTGCGCTCGGAATTCAGTAATGGCTTCAACTATACCAAATCATTCAACTCTCACATAATACATTCATGCGCATACTATTTTTAAATCACAACTTGATTTGGCGTGGTACTTTTTTTCGCTGTTTGGGGTTCGCCCGTGAATTGGTGAAACTGGGGCATGAAGTCCATATATGGACTGCTGCCCGTTCAACCGATCTCTTCGGTTCACGAATGGTGATCGACGGGGTGCACGTTTGGCAAACACCACGCTGGGGCCGTTTGGGCAAGCATGACGGCGGTTATGCTCCGCTCGACAATTTTTGCCGGCTGATCTTTGCATGCCGGGGCCGTTGGGATGTGGTGCATGCTTTCGATCACCGGCCGAATGTGCTTCTCCCCTGGTTGTGGTTAGAAATACGTTTGCGAACCATCCTCCGCCGCACCCACACGCTATTTGTTAGTGATTGGTGCGACTGGTGGACAGCTGGAGGCATCACCACCTCCCGCCGGACTTTTGCATGGATCGACCGTTTTGAACAGAAAATAGAAGAGGGGAGCAAACGCATTTCAGACGGCGTTACTGTGATCAGTACGGCATTGTACGGCCGCGCGCTCGAAATTGGGATCGATCAAGAGAATTTGCTGCTGCTTGCTTCCGGTGTAACTCTCGATAAATTTCCAAGACAAAACAAATACGAATGCCGTAAAACACTCTCTCTTCCCATAGAAGAACCCCTCTTGGGCTTCATCGGCTTTTCGTTATGGGATATGCAGTTGCTGGCCGATGCTTTTACTCAGATCAAGCAAGAGGTTCCCAGCGCGAAACTTTTGGTGGTTGGTGGAGGAGTTGAAGCCGAAGCCCAAGATATCTTTCGCGAACGATTTCATATCAGTCAAGATGTAATTTTGCCGGGAGTTGTCTCTTTTGATGAAGTTCCCACCTATCTGGGCGCCTGCGATATACAATTGCTCCCTCTAAACGACACCCTCGCCAACCGTGCCCGATTGCCCAACAAATTGTTGGATTATTACGCCTCCGGCCGTCCTATCGTATGCTCCAATGTGGGCGAAGCGGGAAAGTTTATACAAGAACACAACAGCGGATTGTTAGCCGGTACAGACGCGAATTCATTTGCGCAGGCGGCGGTTTCGTTGATTGTCGATAAACCTCTCGCTCAAGAATACGGCGAAAACGCCCGTCGTATGGCAGAAACCGAGTTTTCATTTGCCTCGCTTACTCCCGCATTGCTGCAGTTTTACCGGCAACACTTTTCATCATGAAATAGTGAGAAAAATGCTTCAGATGCTTGCGCTTAAAGCCATTAGGATTTATGTTTATATTAGGATAATATGAATGTCATTGCTTGGAACTCCAGCCGGAGGAGACCATGCCCAAAAAAAAATCACTGTGGAAACGTGAAACGACCTGCCTGGTCTGTGAAAAAAAAATGGTCAATTATCAATATATGACCAAAAGCCACAGTATCGAATATGATGAATGGATGATTTCTCATTTCAAACCACTGGGCGAGTATGATGAATTTCCTGAAGTGCTCAAAACCACCATTTGCCCTTCCTGCCTGATGGCTTCCAATGAATATAGTTTTGGGGTCGATCAATACACCTATTTTTCTCGCAATATGCGCCGGCATGAAATTACCAAAGAGTTTTTGCAAAAACACACCGACGATCGTTTCCATGTGTTGTGTGAACTATTTCAAGAGTTTCAGATAGAAGGCGCCATCTTAGACAAGAAAAACAACCGGCCCACCAACACTCGCACTACCGCCACATTCGAAAAGATCTGGGCGGCCCGCGATCAATATGCCGAACCCTTTTTTGGACTCATGTTTTCCGATCCTCGAGATTATGTCACTACCCTGGTGTGTTATGGCATGGACCGCTACTGCCAAATGCTGCGCATCGCCTTCGCTCATGATGTCGAACCGGAGAAATGGGATTATAACAGCCTGAAAGATGCTATATTTGATAGGTTTCGAGGCAAGCCGTTGGAAATGAAACAACCCGAACCACGCTTTTATTTTCTCACAACCAATTATTTGCAAAGTGCTCAATTTTTGCAAAAGTTAGTGGATAGCATCGACGAACACAGCCGAGAACGCCATGAAAAGCGAATCAAAGATTATTGGAAACAAGCGTATGAAATGATGCAGCTGTGTATGGAAAAT
>CAZEZQ010000182.1:5528-8336 GCA_964516245.1 uncultured bacterium
ATTTCTGCCATACCAATCGAGACCAAAGAAGGCGGCATCAATTTGCTGATGGCGAAATTGCATTTCCTCTATGGCAATGGTGAAATCGGGAAAAAGAACCTGCGGCTTGCCAAAAATTATGCCGACAACAAACTCAAGCAAATCGCCAGCAAAAACCAACAGCATTTTGTCAATGAAACTGATGAACTCTACGAGAAATACTATGCAAGCAGCGAAGAAGAAACCGAAGAAGCTCAAGCCTAGAAAAATGAATTGCCTTCAACATTAAAAATGTGATGCGCCCATGAACAATAATCATGTATACACTTCAACATTTTTTTGAAGAAAAACAATATTCCTTCCTTGCGTTTCTTCTTCTCATGGCTGTGATCATTATTGGTGGAGGCGCTTACTTGATCTATTTTTACATGGGATTTATCGCCTATGCGAACGAAACCTATGATTGGGTGGAGACCAAGGGAGTGATTCACAAATCAACAGTTTACGAATTTCAGCGGGAAGGTTTCCTCTCAAAACGGATAGAATTTCAAATTGTCATGCAATCCTATGCGTATTCGGCAGAGGGCCAAGGCCACTACGGCCAGGATATTTATCGGGGCTCGAAGTACCTCTCGGTGTACAACGAAAAAGACACCCTTCCGTTTGATCCAACTACTTCGGTAAAGGTTTATTACAATCCCAATGATCCATCCCAGGCAGTATTGCGCCAGGGCGCAAAAACATTTTATTACAATATTTTTTACATTTCTCTGGCAGCTTATTTCTCGGCTATCGTATTCGCCGTTGGCGGGTATCAAATGACGGTGCATTACTTCGATAAAGCTCAAGAAGCCGAAGAATGGCAGCGAGAGCAAGGCCAGCGCTGGTATTAATTTTCACTTGATCAATTCATCAATCGATGTGTATTTCAGTTTAAGTGATTTTGCTGCTTCGGCGTTAGTCAGTTTGCCCGCATAGGTATTCACCCCCCGTTTGAGAGCGGCGTTGTTTTTTATGGCTTTGCTAAAACCCTGTTTGGCAAGCATTTCAACATAAGGGAAGGTAGCATTGGTCAGGCCGAAAGTCGATGTTCGCGCCACCGCGCCCGGCATATTAGCCACACAATAGTGCACCACACCATCGTGAATGTAAATCGGTTCCAAATTGTAGTATATTGTCGAAAGTGATTTGAATATACATTCATTACGGGTGATGCATGGTTTCAAAACCCATAAGTTGGATATCTTCTTTGACAAAAGCGTTTGCGCAAAATCCCGTAATTTCACGCGATTTTATTCTCAATTTGCGTAAAGGCCGGTATTTTGCACTATTGGGCATGATTCTCGTAGTGGGCACATTGATCATTAGCCTGCAATGGGGCGCCGAAGTTCCCGGGGGAAACCCAATCGGCCGGCGATTGTTCTTCACCATGCTAACCGGCCAGCTGTTGGTGGTGGTATTTTTGCTGCCTGGATTGGTGGCGAATACGATTATCATCGAACGGGACCGGCACATTCTGCCCATGCTCATTATTACACCGCTGGGCACGGGCCGTATTTTGCTGGGCAAGCTGTTAGCGACCTTCGGTATACTGGCGTTGCTGATTATGTCGATCTACCCACTGATGGCTGTATGCATGGCGCGAGGCGGGGTCTCGCCCTGGGAACTGATTGGTGGGTGCGCGCTGCTGCTTTATACAGGCGGTATGGTATCTTGTTTTTCGCTTTATCATGCGCTGCGGGCCACCAACACATTCCGCGCAGTAATCATGACTCAATTCAGCCTGTTCTTTTGTTATTTGGTGCTGCTGCCCGGCTTTACTTTATTTGTCTTCTTCGGCGCAAGCCTGCTCATTGGCATCGTTCGATTTCTAATTGATCCAACCAGCGCCCAAGCGCTCACCACGGTGATGGTGGTGATTGGCGCCGTCATGGCATCGATTTATCTACTCATCGTTCCGGTGTTTGTCATTTGGCAGACCAAGAAACGAATGCAGGATATCGACCCACGCGCACGCTCAAAGAATGAAATGATGCGAACGATTGAATTTCAATTTAGCCAGGTAAATCAACCGGCGGATGAAAACCGGCAATCGTATTGGCATCATTTTGGCGCCAAAATGAACCCATTTTACGTGCGTGAATTGATGGGCGCTGAAGCGGCGCGCAATCCCTATTCGATGCCCGCATGGTATCTCATTGCAGTGTTGGCCCACTTGTTTTTATGGGCGGCCTTTCTCGGTGGGGCCGAGTGGTTATTCGCAATAGCGCTGGTGTTTATGGCCCAATTGGTTCCCCCTTATACCGCTGGGCTTTTTGCTGGCGAACGGGAAAAAGAAACCTGGGATATGTTACGAATCACGCAACACCGTCCCTGGAAAGTGTTGTGGGGCAAGATGCAATATGCTTGCCGGCAATCCGCTCTGCGAGCGGCAGGGTTGTATTTGGCTCCCGTGTTTGTGGGAAGCCTGGTGTATACGATGGTGAGTTCCAATACAGAACGCTGGGGGTTGTATGCCGTTTTTATGGATACGCCGCTGTTTCTTGTTCATCTAATATTTTTGATCATGCTATGCATGTATCTATCGGCACGGCATAAACAACTGTATCCCGTATACAGTTGGAGTTACGGCCTGATTGCCCTGTATTTGTTCGGGCCGTTTTTCTTTTGGACACTTACTGAAAGTATCTCTGGACCGTATCAAAGTTGGATTCGTTTTTGGTTGAGCGCCATCAATCCCATTTTATTTACTATAGAACGTACAAATCCTGACTCATTTATGGGCGATGCCTGGTTGGTGCAAATGTGCTTGTATACGGTTTTATCACT
>CAZEZQ010000183.1:0-8311 GCA_964516245.1 uncultured bacterium
TTTGGAGCGCAGGTCATAGACGCGCCTTGGTGGGCGTCCCCGCCTGCAACAACATCCAGTGTAGATTAGACACCTTCTTTACGATATATTGTGTGGCCATTTTCTGGATCGGACTTTTTGCCGGGTTGTCATTATAGAAGTCAACAATTGAGAACGCATACCCCCTTTGATTGAGAAAAAGACTTTGTAAATATTCATGTAAATATTCATTTGCTGATTGTACTGTTGAATGTAAGATGTAACAGGCTGTGTAATCTTAGAAAAGGCAACGAAAATCATGAAAAATTCTTCTATCATCTTCACCTTATCTTTGCTGGTTACATTGCACGTATATGCTGCTGAAGAGGCGTATGATCCTTTTGGCGGTTACAAAGCGGTACAAGCCGAAGGTAAGATTTACTTTTATACTCAAATCATAGATGGTGTGTGGTGGATTGTGGCGCCAAGTGGAAATGTGTTTATTTCAAAAGGTGTGAATCACGTTTCCTACACAGCAGATTTTAGCCCGGCTCTGGGGTATAGTCCGTATGCTCAGGTGACCCGTAAAAAATACGGCAATCAGGGAACATGGGCCGATGCCGCGATTGAAAGGCTAAGAAAGTGGAACATCAATACCTTGGGATCGTGGAGCAACAAAATCTTGTATTCACGAAAGATGCCCTATACCGTGAATCTCAATATAGCCGCACAAGCAGGCGGTGATTGGGAACAGGGAGTGTTTCCGGATGTATATTCCAAAAAATTTGAGCGCACCGCAGACCGTATCGCCCGCCTCGAATGCAAACCGCGGCGTAAAGATGTTTATCTTTTGGGATATTTCACCGATAACGAATTGCGATGGGGACCGGATTGGCGAGGCGATACCTCGTTGCTCATTGAGTATCTGCGTTTGCCCAAAGAATCTGCCGGACATCAAAAAGCCATCCAGTTTCTTAGACTAACCTATTCTACGGTGAAACAATTGAACGGCGCCTGGAAAACAAACGCAACTGCATTTCAAGAATTGGCTGCGATTCAAGAATTTTCAGAATCAGAACAGAAGAAGCGCGATGAAGCGGAGTTTTTATATGTAACAGCGGAGCGCTATTTCGAAGTCTGCCACAACGCCATTATCAAATCCGATATCAATCACATGATTTTGGGGGTGCGGTTTGCGGGCAAAGCCCCCGAACCCGTTTTACGGGCACTGCGAAATTATGTGGATATCGTTTCTTTTAACACCTACAACAAACGGCCGCCAAATAAGAGTTTACGTGAGATACACGATCTCACAGGCCGGCCCCTCATGATTACCGAATTCTCTTTCAAAGCGAGGGATTCGGGCCTGCCCAATACCAAAGGGGCAGGGAAGCCGGTTGCCACACAACAAGACCGGGCTCAACATTTTGAAACTTTTGTAACAGAACTCATGCAATTGACTTATATGGTTGGTTATCATTGGTTTGAATACGCGGATGAGCCAAAAGAGGGCCGTTTTGATGGAGAAAACAGCAATTTCGGTTTGGTGAACATTGAGGATGAGCCTTGGGAAACTTTGGTTGCCAAAATGACCGAAGTCAATAAAAGGGTAGAAGCCATACATATGAAATCAGCGGATAATAAATGATGATGAAGCGGATTGCCTTTGCATTATTAACATTAATGTTTCTCTGTTTGCTTTTGCCTGTTTTTGGCATGGCTCAGGTACCATCCAGTGAGGCCGTCTCACTACCGGGCGAAATTCACGTGTTCGATCTGGAAGCCTACCTTAGCAATCGCCCCAATAACAAGATTTGGCAATATGATGTGATCAACATGGTTTCGGCCTTGCAGGGATTGGTGAACCGGGATGAACCCCAGCTCTACATTTTTTATGTGCGGGAGAGGCTTTCGGGCCGGAAAATCAATGTTGACCGGTATTGGTTTGAAAAACTGCGTGCCGCCGATGGTTTCTTGAACGACACCAAAATCAACTATATTACCGATTTGGGCAGCTTGCTGAAACAATTTCGTGAGTATTACACCATGCTGACATTGTGGGATCCGGATGTGCCGGCAACCGGCAATCTGGCTGTCACCTTGGCGGGGACCGATAGTTTTTTGCCCATTCGGCATGACCCTTCACCCAATTCGCTATTCTCTCAACTTGCCGACATAATCGAAATCCCTCCCGGCGAACGGTTTACCGACAAATTTACGGGGGTGGGCACCATTGTGAATACGGAACAAGTCACCACCCGGGTCAAGAAAAACGACTCCTACCGCTGGGCCAAAGAATTGTATTTGGATACGGGATTGTGTTCATCTACCCATCTGGGTTTTTTTCTCGACCCAGCCGATTGGGACCCTCGCGCCGAGGGGGTTCAATATCCAGATCTGCAAAATTGCATGATCGTCAACCACGATTATTTTGTCGCCAAAAGCGCGTTCATCGTAGATTTGGACCCATGGTGGGATGAAGTGCCGACCGACATCGAACCTTCCCCGTTTTTGCAGGGGATTGATGAGAAAACCCTGCAATTGATCATGAACTCGGCTTATCAAAACACAGTTGAGGGCGAGCGCATCATTCGGGTGGGCGGTTTTGTGCCCTGGTGGGTGAAATACAGCAATTACCAAAATGTGGGGGGGAAATACAAACCGGCTGAAACGGTAGAAGAATTTATCAGCTATATGTCTGCCTATAATGGAATAATCGACGGCGGTGGATACCCCTTCGCCGCCTTGGCCAATGCTTCGTTTTATCAACACATCCCCCTTCAAGACCGTTACTTCCAAAACGAAGTGCCCATGCGCAGCCCTTTGGAAAACAAAAATTATCTTCTGTTTGTGATTGGCGATTTCAATTCCTCTTCGTTGCTCTATCAAACCATACCGTCGCTTTGGGAAGATATGGACCGGGGGTATATTCCTATCGCCTGGGCAATCTCCCCTCTCTTGAGTGAGCGGGTGCCCCATGTTTTTGACTATCTGTATAAAACACGTACGTCGAACGATTATTTTGTTTCGGGTACGGCGGGGGCGGGGTTAAACTATCCCAATCGTTTTGTGCCTCCCCGCGAGCATTCAAACTTGGGCAACGATTTGTTTTTTTGGGAAAAAATCGCCCGGAAGTTTTATACGAAGTTCGATTTGCCCATTAGTGTGGCCGCGAATTTGGATCAAGAAACCTTGCGCAGCGCACAGTTTGATTCAACTTTACAGCAGCGTTTTCTGTCTTTTTCGCCCCATGGTGTGGGAACATTAAAGCCGTTTCAAGACAAGCTGGTATCCAACGTGCTGCCGTTTCTCGAAGAGTCGGCATGGTTTGATAAACGGACTTTGCCGATGAACCAGGTGGCGCAGCAAATTCACGAGATCGGCAGCACCGGAAAGCCGGTTTTTCATCTATACCGCTTCAATCTGGCAAGCCCGACCGCGCTTCATTATCTATTGCAGACTCTCAAAACCCAGCGGCCGGATTTGAATTATGAAGCCGTCGATCCTTATACCTTTTTTTATTTATACCGCCAGCATCTCTCGGGCGGAGATATGCTCGCGAATTATTATCTTCCCAATTTCATTTCCGACACCATTCCCCGGGAAATCCAGCCGGGGGTGTCATACAATGCCACTATCACCCTCCGGAATGATGGCTGGGATACATGGAATGAAAAGGGGACAGGCCCCAACCAGCGCTATCGCATCACCTATTCGTGGCAATTGGAAGGCGGATCGCAAACCGAGATGGGGAAGAACGCCACTTACATTGACCGCCCTGTTCTGCCGGGTGAGCGTATCACACTCCCCTTGTTGATTGAAACCCCCGATTCTTTCAATGAACCAAACCGCCAAGGGGTAATTTATAATTTAATATTGCACTTCGAGCAAGAAAACGTTCGCCGTTCGGCGATCGAAAAATCGATTCAAGTGGTCGTGCAGTAACACCTTTCAGAAGAACTTTTGCCCGATTGAGCATGCAAGAAGAAAAGAATTTGTATCCAAGAGTTGTGCAGCCTATTGAATCTTTTCATAATCAATGAAACAATTCATGTGAACTTATGATTTGTACATGAGATCATCAGGCATCTTCAGAATTACAAAATCGACAACAATCAGCCAAAGGCATACATTATGGATCTAGATTTCATCGAACGTGTTATTCGACTGGTGGAGGAAGCGGAAATTGGCGAGTTAGAATTGGAGCAGGAAGGTTTGCGTATTCTTGTACGGAAAACCCCTGCCGGCATGCAGCATGGTATGCAAGCCCCGATGATGTATTCGGCTCCACCGCCGCCGCTTGCGCCTTCTGAAACCGGTGTCGAACCCGCCGGCCAAGCGAAAGAAGAAGATGACGCGTCGATAGAAATCGTGAAAGCCCCAATGGTTGGCACGTTCTATCGCGCTCCCAGCCCCGATTCTCCTCACTATGTTGAGAGTGGACAATCCGTTCAAGCCAGTTCTGTTATTTGTATTTTGGAAGCCATGAAAGTCATGAACGAAATCAAAGCAGGGGTATCGGGAACCGTCGTCGCGATTTTGGTTGAAAACGGGCAAGCGGTAGAATATGGCCAGCCTTTGTTCAAGATTAAAAAATCATGATTTTCCATCTCCATTCACTTTATACCGCACACAAGCAACTCGTGTTGATTGTACAGCATATTTATTAGCGAAGCCCACAGGGGCGCCGCTTTTTAAGAAGCCAAAAGACTATGTTCAAGAAAATTCTTATTGCCAATCGCGGCGAAATCGCCTTACGCATTATTCGCGCCTGCCAAGAGTTGGGCATTTCTACCGTAGCCATATTTTCGGAAGCGGACCGTGATTCGCTGCATGTCCGATTTGCCGATGAAGCCATTTGTGTCGGCCCCGCCAGTTCGGCCGAGTCGTATTTGAATATCCCGGCGATCATCGCTGCGGCAGAAATCACCGATGCCGCCGCCATTCATCCCGGTTATGGGTTTCTTGCGGAAAATTCACAATTTGCCGAAGTGTGTGAATCGTGCAACATCGTATTTATCGGACCCAGCCACCAAACCATTTCGATGATGGGCGACAAATCGAATGCCCGCGCCAAAATGATCGAAGAGAATGTGCCCACCGTGCCGGGCTCGAAAGGGAACATCGATACATCGGATGAAGCGCTTACTATCGCGCATGAGATGGGTTACCCCGTGATGATCAAAGCCACCGCAGGGGGCGGCGGACGCGGGATGCGAACCGCCCATACCGATGTCAGCCTGGTGCAGGCGTTTGTTACGGCCCAGTCGGAAGCAGAGAAGGCGTTCGGCGACAAGCGTTTGTATATCGAGAAATTGATTGTGGAGCCCCGGCATATTGAGATCCAAATTCTGGCTGACAAAGAAGGCAATATCATTCATTTGGGCGAGCGCGATTGCTCGCTGCAGCGGCGGCATCAAAAGGTGGTTGAAGAAAGCCCCTCGCCGGTGGTAGACGCCAAACTGCGGGACAAGATGGGCCGGGCTGCCGTGCGCGCCTCCAAAGCGGTGGGGTATCAAAATGCGGGAACCATTGAATTTTTGGTGGATTCGGAAAAGAACTTTTACTTTATGGAAATGAACACCCGGGTGCAGGTGGAGCACCCGGTGACCGAAATGGTGACCGGCGTGGATATCATTAAAGAGCAAATTCGAATTGCCGAAGGCCTGCCTCTGAGTGTCAGGCAAAAAGAAGTGAAAATGCAGGGGCATTCGATTGAATGCCGCATCAACGCCGAAGACCCTTACAATCAGTTCATCCCCTCTCCGGGGAAAATTTCCGCCTTGCATTTTCCCGGCGGGCCGGGCATTCGCATCGATTCGCATATGTACAATGAATATGTAGTCCCCCCCTATTACGATTCGATGCTGGGCAAGCTCATTACCCACGCCCCTTCCCGCAAAGAAGCCATCAACAAAATGCGGCGCGCCTTGGACGAGTTTGTGATCGAAGGCGTGCACAGCACCATCCCCCTGCTGCAATATATCATGAACGACAATGGTTTCATCAGCGGAAATTTCCATACCAGCCATTTGGACGAAATTCGCAAACGCATGGAAGAAGCCGCGGTGTGAATGCAGCGGTTTGTTTGAACCAGGATGGCCAGGATTTTATAAGATGGCCAGGATAACGGCTTCAGTGTTTTGGGCCCTGAAGGGTTGGAATCGATAAAATCAAAAGCCTCTATGGGGCGGAATAAGCTTCTCGTGATGCAGGCATCCTGCCTAGATGTCGTGAGGAGGAGGGCGACGCTCCTGCGGAGCCGGGCTGGTCGAATGAAACGCGAAAATGATAAGAAGCCGCATAAGCCAATTGAATTTGATAAACAAGCCATTCTCCCTCACCAGCAGGAAGAGTACAGGGGAAGGGAAATTACAGTCACTAGAGTTCACGATATTTCCGGGGTTTTTATCAAGGGTAAAATAAACAACATTTTACCCTTGGCACCCACGCGCTTAGTAAATGAAATGCATAATTTTGGAAATGCATAATTTTGGAAATGCATAATTTTGGAGCGCAGGCGTCCTCGCCTGCATTTGTTTAACTCCATACAATGAATCAACAGGCAGGCCAAAGGCCTGCGTAACAAAGCAGGCGGGGACGCCTGCGCTCCAAAATATCCATATAAAAGAAACCGTATCAACCCGCAAGAATGACAACCCCCTACTTCTCACTTGGCATCCTTTGAAATTCCACTTCAAACACTTGCCAGAGGGGTATTGTAAGGCCCGGCAATGAGGTGAGTGGGAGTTTCTCTTGTTCACTATACATCTCACTTTTGCCGAATTGCCCGGTTTCGTTTAAGCGATAGGCTTCTACAAATTGTTCTTCGGGATCGACAATCAAATATTCTTTCACTCCGTATAACTCATATAAATTCCGCTTTTCAAACCGATCTTTTCTAACGCTTGAAGGTGAAAGAATTTCAATAATCAAATCTGGCGCGCCTTTTACATTCTTCACAGTGATTTTGCCTTTATCGCATACCACAAAAATGTCAGGTTGTACCACATCGTTTTCTGACAACACGACATCAGTTGCTGGGAAATACGGGGTACATTCTTTACCTTCCAATGCCCGATCCAAAACGCGAAAGAGATTGCGGGCTACGTCTTGGTGCTTAATTTCTGGAGCGGGAAACATATTGTATGCATAGCCATCAATCAGTTCCCAGCGCTCCTCGTCATCCCAATTGAGAAGGTCTTGGTAGGTATAACGGACGTTTGAATTTACTAATGGCATGGATTTTACTCCGTTCATATTCTGATTACTATTTTACCTATCATATATACTTCCTGCAATTCACTCTTCCGTGTTGAATGGATACTCGTAATAGAATAGGGAAGGGGTGAGAATTCGGTCCGGTGGATGCTGCAAAAACGGTTCGATCAGTTTACTCACGCTGTCTGAGCGGATTGCGCGATACAAAGTGGCGCTGAACACATAAGGGCCGGGTTGTAATTCTTTGAGTTCAAAACCGTTTCGAACAGAAATGTCGTATGCCGACGGCAATTCTTTCGGGCCGAAATAAAACAACCACGGCTTCTCAATTTCTCCCGATTTCACCAATTCATTCAAAAGTAATAAATCCTGCCCCCAATCCAGATTCGAGTCTACCGCCACAGAAGAGGCTTCATATGGATCTTTGATCCATTGATTGAAATAAGAAAGATAATGTGGATACACCCAAAGCGTTTCGGCAAGCACAGCCATTGCTAACACAAAACTTAAAACGCTGCCAACACGCCTTTCTCGAAGTGTTGCCGTTGTATCACTCGCATTGGCGCAGCATGCAAAGCGAAACACCGCTCCACAAAGGCCTACCAACAAAAAAGGCAATATTGGCAATGCATGGCGATACCCGATGTTCCCAGTATCGTAGAATACTATGATATACCCATACACCACTGGGATCACAAAAAGTGAAAGCAGGCTTTCGTAAGCAATATTCACACGGCGCAGTAAGAGCAATAGCCCTCCCAAAACAAAACATGCCAGTAGTGGAATCGGCGTTTTCAGAAGAAATAATACCGGGTAATACCACTCGTTACCGCCAAAATAGATTTGACCCATAAAGTAGCTGATATGGCCTGTCGTAAGATGGCTGCGGTTCGCGCAAAACCCCTCCCAATGGGTAAACGCCGGCAAAGCGTTTTGGAGCCAGGAAAATACCATTTGGTGTGAATAATTGCCGAAGGATTCCAACCACACATCAAGAAAACCGATGTGGGAAGCGAGAGCCTGTGTCAGATGGTATCGAAGGGGTTCCATCGGTGGTTCAATAGATTCGCCAATTTCAAAACCATACCCTAACCAAATTACCAAAAACGAAATGATAATCAATAACAATAAT
>CAZEZQ010000184.1:0-8304 GCA_964516245.1 uncultured bacterium
CACCAACCAGTTTGGTTATGAACGGCTTGCCTGGTTTCAACCATTGCGTGCGCTGTTTGATGTCGGGGCGATCGCCGGTGGTGGTTCTGACCACATGCAGAAAATCGGCTCGATGCGCTCCATCAATTTTTACGATCCCTGGATGGGCATGTGGGTTACCATGAGCCGCAAAGCGCGCTGGATGGAACAGCCCGTCCACACTGAACATGCTTTGTCAAGAGTACAAGCCATTCGTTTTTATACCATCAATAATGCCTATTTGATGTTTGCTGAGGACCAACGGGGCTCGCTGGAAGAAGGCAAACTGGCCGATTTCATCGTCATCGACCGCGATATTCTCACCTGCCCACTGGATGATGTAAAAGAGGTTCAGGTGCTAAAAACTTATGTTGATGGAAAGTGTGTTTATTCAAAATCATAATTCTAATACAAGGGAGAAAATCATGAATCCATTCAACCGCCGTCAATTTCTGCAGCGTTCTGCCATTGTGAGTGCTGGGGCAGCTGTTATAACTCAAACAAATCGTGCTTATAGTGCAAACGAAACCATCAATATCGCTGTGGCAGGTTTGCACAGTCGGGGAAAAGCGCATTACCGGCAGTTTTGCAGCATTCCCAACGTGAAGGTGGTGGCGGTATGCGATGTTGATGAACGTCTGTTTCCAGAAGCGGTTGAAGACATTGAAAACCGAACCGGGGTCAAGCCCAAAACCTATGTTGATTTTCGCGAGATGATCGAAGATCAAGATATCGATGCGGTTTCGATCGCGGTTCCCGACCATTGGCACGCGTTGCTCACCATCTGGGCCTGCCAGGCGGGCATGGATGTATATGTCGAAAAGCCGCTGGCATACACGATCGAAGAAGGGCGCAAAATGGTGCAGGCCGCCCGCAAATACAATCGCGTGGTGCAGGTGGGCACCCAGCATGTCAGCGACCGGGTGGTGCAGGATGGGTTAAAGCGCTTGTGGGATGGTGAGATCGGCGAGCTGTATATGGGCCGAGTGATCGTGTTTGGCCGCCGCGGCAATATCGGGCATGTGCCCAACACAGAGCCGCCCGAAGGCGTGCATTGGGAGCTATTCTTGGGCCCGGCCCCCTACCGGCCCTTTAACCAAAACCGTTTTCACTATAAATGGCACTGGTTTTGGGCTACCAGCACAACCGAGTTTGGCAACAACGGGGTACATTATATGGATTTGGTGCGCCGGGCATTGCAAAAGCGCGAGCACCCCATCGGCATTCACTGCGCCGGCGGCTATTACGTGTTTGAGTCAGATCAAGAGATCCCCAACATCCAAACCGCGACCTATGAATATGGCGACGGCGTGTTGACCGAGATGGAGGTGCGCAGCCTGCACACCAACCCCGAAGCGGGCGAAAAAGGCGGCGCATTCTTATATGGCAGTAAAGGGTGGATGTACCTCTCACCCGGCAACTTCCGCTTGTATGAAGGCGATCAATCCGAGCCCAAACTCAATATGGCCGGCGATGATGTGCCGCCGCTTCCAGAAAATTTACGGGGCAGTTTCCACCCACATTTCAAAAATTTTATTAACTGCGTCCGCTCGCGGCGCTGGCAAGATCTACATGCCGATGTGCTCGAAGGCCATCTCTCGACCACCATTTGCCACCTAGGCAATATCTCATACCGCACCGGGCGAAAGTTAACCTTTAATCCCCATGCCGAAAAATTCGTCAACGACGACGACGCCAACAATTATCTCACCCGCATTTACCGCGAACCCTATTCGCTGCCTGATGAAGTATGAGTAGACATTTGGAGAAATGAAACTTAAACATGGATTGAACCAAATCAATGAACGGCAAGAATGAGAATGATGGGTTTTGGATTGTCAATCTTTTTTTGCTTTGCATGTATGTCGCTTTGCTTGTGAAAACAGCGTGGATCACAGACGACAGCCTCATTACTTGCCGCACCATATACAATTTCGTTCATGGCCACGGCTTGTGTTGGAACGCCGGTGAGCGGGTGCAAGCCTATACACACCCGTTGTGGTTGTTCACCATTACCCCATTTTATTTGCTCAGTGGTGAATTTTCAAAAACCATCATGCTGCTTTCGGTAATGCTTTCCACAATTGGCGTTGCGTTTGTGTCTTTCAAACTGGCTGTCAATCAACAAGCCGCCATGCTTGTGCTGGTTGCCATATTGTTTTCGAAAGCGTTTGTTGATTATTCCACCTCGGGCTTGGAGAATCCATTGTCTCACCTGCTGATCGCTTTTTTTGCCCTGCAATACTTTCGGGATGAAATTTCAAAGAAAACGGTTTTCTTTTCTTCTCTCATATTGGCGTTGGCTTTGCTGAACCGGCTTGATGTTCTGTTGCTCTATTTGCCCGCTTATTGTTTGATTCTTTATCAAAGTAAAAAGTGTGGTTTACACTGGTGGAAATTTGCATTGATGGGGTTTCTCCCTTTTTTTCTGTGGGAAGTTTTTTCACTTTTGTACTATGGCTTTTTGGTGCCCAATACGTTTTTTGCGAAACTGCATACAGGTATCCCCAAATGGGAAATGGTTCAACAAGGGTGCTTGTATTTTTTGGATAGCATCGACAAAGATTTTGTTACTTTGCCGATCATCGCGGTTTCTACAATCATCGCGTTTCGTTCGCAAATCACCCGAAATCTTTGCTGGGTGCTGGGGATCGTTTTGTATCTTGCCTATATTGTATGGGTGGGCGGCGATTTTATGCGGGGGCGGTTTTTTTCTTTGCCGTTTTTCGCGGCGCTCATTCTTTTGTCGAGAATACAAATTCAAACTATCCCTGCAATATTATTAACCATTGTATTGGCTTTCTTTGGCTGCATTTCATCCCATCCGAATTTATTTTCTACCACCAATTATGTTCAAAAAGAGACCCAATTCGGCATCGCCAATGAGAGAGGGTATTATTACTCCGAGCGCAATCTGTTCTTGGGCGGCCGGAAATCGTTTTTCAAACCATTGGTCACAGACTTTGAAAGACCTCAAGATAAACAGATTATCACTGTCCGTGCCGGTGCGGGGATAAAAGGGCTGCAGGCAGGGCCATACGTACATGTGATTGATACTTGCGCTTTGGGTGACCCATTGCTTTCGAAAATCCATTTGAAAGATGTGAACTTTGAGACCTGGCGGGTGGGGCATTATTTGCGAAACTTGCCCTATGGTTATATGGAGACCGTTAATAAATCGTCGAACACTATAAATCATCGGGCGCTGGCAAAATATTACGATCACCTCTCTTTGATTATTCAAGGTAATCTTTTCAGTCTCGAGCGCTTGATGACAATTTTAAAAATGAATATTGGCTGCTACGATCATTATTTAGACCAATACAACAGCCGGGATACTGTGCCCCAAAAAATGAATCTTTCAGATTTGGATACATATCTTGATCAAGTGGAATGGCGTGATTCGAGAGTTCATATTCTGTATGAAGCGGGGATCAAAATCGACCTACCGAAAACGTTGCATTCACGTGAGATGGATTTGAGTTTCGATAATAATGATGTGTATTTGATCCAATTCAAACATGACGGCAAGAACATCGGTGAACTAAAAGTAGGTCCAACCCAAGAGAAAATTGGCGTGGTGAACTATCCAGTCTCCATCCCTGAATCGATTGCCAATCCCGGTTATGATTCATTACTGATTCGACCGGTTGAAGGCGATAAGATTTATTGCATCGGCCACCTTATTTTCAAATGACGCTCTGAAAAAGTCTTAAATTGTGGTGTAGGCTTCCAGCCTGTAAAAATTGTGATGCGGGTTTCCACCCTGCAATAAAATACAGTGTCACGGTAGGGATGCCGGTTACCCGGCACCCCCCCCGTACAGATCCCAGCATGCGGGATTACCGCACTGGGCTCTTGGCTTGGGTCTTCACGTGAATGCGCTGGTCCGGATACGGATGCACGATTCGCGGTTTTGGCAACCAGTACTCGGCGATACGCGCGATCTTCTCCCATGTCATTCGGCTCTTATGGCTCCTTCTCCGAAGGTTACGATACCAGAGATTGATGATGGTGGAGCGGAATTCGGCGATCGCGGAAAAGTTCAGTGGGACCGCATAATACTGATAGTGTCCCTGCAGCACTCTTCGCAGCCATCGTCCTGTCCCTTCAATCGAGTCATTGATCCGCTTGCGCATTTCCAGTTTGAGGGCTTTCAGTTTCTTTCGCATTCTCTTCCGAATGGTTTTCCGAATGACCTGAAATTTCCCTTTCCTGCTTTTGCCGCAGATGAAGGTGAATCCGAGAAAATTGAACATCTCTGGCTTTCCATCTTAGTATAGGGATTTGGATGCTTCTTTTTCTAGCTTTACTTCCACTCTTTTTTTACTTGATTCCTCTTTGCTTTTACCCACTGATTTTTTCTATGAACCGAAACAATAAGAATAGTGGTTAGACAAATCATCTTACATTGACATGATATTCATTCTCACTTAACCTAACACCAGTGAATAATAGTCAATGCTTAATGTATATTGTCCAATGGTTTAAGGTGGTATCATGACTGTAACCATACAACATATGACAGCGGAGGACCTCTTACGGATGCCGGAGGACGGTTTTTGTTATGAACTGATTCGAGGGGAACTTAGAAAAATGTCGCCGCCCGGCTATAAACATGGAAGAATTACAAGCAATGTTCACGTATCACTTGGCCAATATGTAAAAACCAATAATTTGGGAGTGGTTTGTCCGTCAGAGACAGGATTCAAGATCGCTTCCAATCCAGACACGGATCGAGCCCCAGATGTTGCTTTTATCAGCCGGGAACGGGTACAACAAGTGGGTGATATCGATGGATATTGGCCAGGCGCTCCGGATCTTGTTGTTGAAGTTATTTCTCCCAATGATGTTTATTCGATGGTTGAAGAAAACGTCTTTGACTGGCTTATGGCTGGCACCAAAATGGTTATTGCAGCCAACCCACCAAAACATACAGTAACGCTTTTTCGTTCAAGAACCGATATCATCATGCTCACAGAAAACGATAGATTGGAAGCTACGGATATCATACCTGGCTGGTCAATGAAGATTCAAGAGATCTTTGAATCATAATGAATTTTGAATGGATTCCCGTAGGATGGGTTGCGCTTTTAATAAATAAATCGGATTGAAATGGTTTCGTTAAAAACATTTTGCATAAATTAATGATGAAGTGTAGATCACAAAAAGTATAGATCATGAATCGAGAACTACTGAAACGAATCACCGCCAATCCTAAAGATATTTAACGGCAAACCCATTGTCAGAAATATGCGGATTTCTGTTGAACTGATCATCAGCCTTCTGGCGCAGGGAGAATTTATAGAATCCATATTGGAAGACTATCCCGACTTGGAGCATGATGATATCCGCGCCTGCCTGATGTATGCTCATACGATCATCTCACATTAATTACTAAACGTACAGGCAATCCATACCGAAATTCCCCTTGTATACATACAATTTTTTGAACAATAAATATATAGGATTGTGAATAGGCGTTGATTGAATTTGTTTGAAAAAGATCTCAAGATAAGTTATACTGATAGTATAAAGGATGGTATAACCAAATGAACAATGTCAATACAGCAATCTCGTTGCAAAAGAAGCTTTTTGATCAGGCTGAAGCATTAGCGCATAAGAAAAATATTTCACGAAGCCGCTTGTATTCGATTGCTATTGAAGAATACATTTACCGGCAGGAAAACCAGGAATTACTTAAGCGAATCAATAATGCCTATGATGATGAGACAGATAAAAAGGAACGAACTCTTCTCAATAAACATCAAAAACATCATCGCCAAATCGTTGAAGGTGAATGGTGATTCAACAAGGGGATATCTATTGGATTGAATTAGAAGACCCTGCGGACTCCGAACCTGGCTATCGCCATCCACATGTTGTAATACAAAACAATTTGTTTAATGACAGTCGCATTCGAACAGTAGTCGTTTGCACATTAACATCCAATTTGAAACGAGCAGAGGCGCCAGGAAATATATTGCTGAATGTGGGTGAAGCCAATCTTCCCAAACAAAGTGTTATTAATATTTCTCAAATATTTACTGTGGATAAATCACAATTGGTAGAATATATTGGGACATTATCGGATGCGAGGATCAATGAAATTTTGCAAGGAATATGGATATTGTTGGAACCGAGGGAAGTTGAATAGGAAAGTATAACAATGGTTCTTGGCAATCCAAATCAGAATAGACAATCATGGCTTTCAAAATGACCAGTACACTTCTCTCGTAACATGTCAGCAGATATTTTAGCTTAAATTGGCTTGCAATAGTAAATAATTTTGTTGATACAATCAGTTAAACAAGTCGTGGATAGCAAAATACGTTGTTCGCATAATTCAACTTGAAAACGGCAAACCTATTATCTGGAATAAGCGGTAATACCATGACGGCGTAATTTTATTATTTCTTCTTCAAAACCATCGTCTACATCACCGGGCCAACCGCCAAGAAATGATTCAACATCTTCGATTGGCTGAACATTTTGCATTTCTGCCAGTTCATCGATCGAATATGATTTCCAATTCATTTGCGTGACTACTTTGTCATGTTGCAACAATTCTGTATGTTTATCACTCATATTTTTATTCACTTGGAAATGAATTTTTTTATGCTCTCCTGTTATCTTACAATGCACAACAAATTAGACCAATGGAAAATGTATACAAATATAACCCCACCCCCATAATCAATGCGCTTTCAGACGATGACGATTCGGCAAAAAGTCCAATCCAGCAAACGACAACACAATATATAGCAACATAGGTATCTAACCCACACTGTATGTTGTTGCAGGCGGGGACGCCTGCGCTCCAAAAAAGACTTTTTGCCGGATCGTCAGACGATCATCAACGCCGCATTTATTAACCTCTCACTCTTTCTCTAACTCCACAACCCGTTGCTTGATATCCATGGGCGAATGTGGCATTGCCACGGCATTGGCTTCGGGATCAAATTGTGTGGGTTTGTATCCCGGCACTTTGAGAATGACGGATGAACTGCCTTTGGGCACTTCGAATCTGGCGATGTTTTGGTACACAGGTAGACCGTGGGGATGACGAATGTTCATGAAGGGATGTTCGGGCACTTCATAATCAAACATCCCTTTCACGGTTTTGCCATCGGAAGTTTTTAACAAACAATGATACTGCGCAGTGGGGAGCAAGTTTATCATCACTTGCCTGCTTGAGCCCGGTTCGATGCTCAATGTGCCACCATACCCGATAGAAACACCGGTTGAAACGATCAAATCGAATGTTCCTGTAAGCATCCCTTGGATGACATAGGATCCGGGTTTGTCTTGTTCAAGTTGAGCAGGCAATACGATTTGGCGGCCATTCTCGACAAATTGAGTTTGTATAGTCTCAAGTTGACAGGACTTGCCCTCTTGAAACACATTGAGCTGGATTTCCGTATGTGCCTTCTCAAGTTCCAAGTTTACATGAAGGGTTTCGCCCGTTTCGCCATATTCCACTTGGAAAAATTTTGATTGATATCCATCTTTCCGGGCAATAAATTGATATACACCCGCTTCGCGCAACTTTGTGAAGAACACCCCCGACGGATTGCTGGAAAAATACAATCCCTGAGCAGCCAAATTATTTTGCGGATGGGGCAAATATGATTTGATGATTACATTATTCAAAGGCTCTCCGCTTTCGGCATCTTTCACCACGCCTTCCAATAAGTAATTGTTTACATGCACATCAACCTGATATGTTTGGCCTTCTTCGTTAACCGCCACACGTTTGGAACCACGATCATATTTAGGTCGGCTTTTATCTGTGCCTTCTTTGGGATGAATAAAATGAACCAGGTATTCTCCAGGTGCAACAGAGCGAAACTGATAATGGCCGTTAGCGTCGGTTTTGGTTGATTCATTACCAAAAATTGAGTGAGTGTCTGGCCGGTGCAATTTTACTTCGGCACTGGCCAGAGGTTGTTTGTTTTTGTAGACCGTGCCCTTGATGATACTGCCTTTTTTGCCGCCCAGGTTAATTTCCAGCGTTTCGCCGTCAGCGATATCTATGATTCGGTTTATTTCGCCCGATGTGTAGTTGAATTGATAGACGCCAGGGGGGATATGATTCATTGTGTATCGGCCCTCTTCGTTTGACCGCACTTGATCGCCGTACACCATTTGGGGGACACTCGTGATATTGACGGTAGCGCCGCTTTTGGGTTGGTCTTGGTCATCCAAAATGGTGCCGGTGATGGTTCCGCCTTGCTGCAAGGGGATCGTAACCACTTCACCATTCAGGTGCTTGGTTTTTACGTC